>CAYXWE010000028.1:0-10946 GCA_964468145.1 uncultured Pleurocapsa sp. | reverse complement strand
GAAGAACCTGTAGTAGAAGAACCTGCAGTTGAAGAACCTGTAGTAGAAGAACCTGTAGTAGAAGAACCTGTAGTAGAAGAACCTGTAGTAGAAGAACCAGAGGCGACTAATGAAATTGATGTAGATCGAGATTTTGATGGGGATTTGGATAAAGCGATCGCCTCTGCGGAGGATGGCGATATAGTTCGATTGGGACAAGGGACTTACAAAACTACAGGCATCAACTTGAATAAAGATATTACTATTGATGGTCGAGATGGCACAATTATCGACGGTGGGGGAACTTCTCAAGCTATCTTTAATCTATCTTCGGGAGCAACTGGCGCAACCATTCAAGACCTTGAAATAACAAACGGGAACAGTGGCGTTGTGGTTATTGATGCAGCCAATGTGACCCTCAACAACCTAGATATAAGCAATATAGGCATCAGCGAAACAATTAGAAGGGGGCCTAATAATATTGGCATTCTCCTCGACCATGCAGATGGATTTAGGGTATTAAATTCCAATATCACAGATGTTGGCAGAAAAGGTGTGGGTGTTAATAATACGGATGGGGGAATCGTTCAGGGTGTTAATATTCAAAATGTGAATTTGGCAGCCCAGCACGCCCAAAGCTTTGATGCAGGTGGAATTAAGCTATTCAATACTAACGATATTATTATCAAAGATAACAACGTAAGAGATGTTAATGGCTTTATGATTTGGAATGATACTACCAATGCCACTGTTATCGAAGGTAATGTCGTACTAAATGCAGGAGAAGACTTCCAAGCACCCGATTTTAATAATAATGTCTATATGGCAGGTATCTACAACGAGAAAAGCTCTAATGCGGTAGTCAGAGGTAATAAAGCTACTTCCGAAGAGTATTTCTTTGCTTTTAGAGCCACTGGGTTTAGTACCGAAACTATGACTTTGGGAGAAAACGATTTTACTGACTTCGAGCTAAATACAACCGACTATTGGGTCAACGAAGAAGCAGAAAAGCTGATTGCCTTAACCGAAGATCCAGACGAGGCGAATTTTGACTTAATTTATGAGGCATTTTTTGCTCAGGCTAACGTTGGCGACTAGTAAGATGCTGGAAGTACTAAACTTGTCTGCGCCACCAGCCTCGTACTAGTTTAATTTCATCGTAGCTATAGTCTTCTCCCAGAGATTCTTTAATAGGGGATAGACTTGTATCTCCTATTTTTTTTATACAGTTGACGATCGCCTGTTGTTTTTCTGCGGTTACTAGTTTATTGAGGGCAACGGGTTGATTCATCGCTAGTAGTTCGCTGAGATGAGTAGTGATGGTTGATACCGCGAAATTACGTTCTTGAGCAATTTCCGCTACGCTTAAACCTTGTTGGTGCAACTCCAAAGTTGCCATTTGGCTTTTGGAAGGAAGACTTACGGGTAACTTATGCAGGGCATTAAACTCTAAAATAGCGGAAATAAAACTATCGCCGTATTGCTGGGCTTTGTATTCATTTACTCCCGATAGCTCGGCAAAATCCTGGATAGTAGTGGGGCGAATCTGTGCCATCAATCTCAAGCTGGAATCGGCAAAAATAGTATAGGGGGGGAGGGAATTGCGATCGCCTATTTGTTTGCGGAGTTTTTGCAGTTTTTCAAATAGTAATTCTGCTTCTGCCTTGCGGGGATTATAAACAGTAGTAGCTTTATTGTTACCTTTGTTCACGGCAATTTTTACTGGTAGCTGATTGCGGAATATTTCCCAACTGCGCTTATTTAATTTAAGGGTAGGATAGCCATCGGTGGTTTGCCCTACCAACCCCTGATGTACTAAAGATCTTCCCAACATTTTCCATTCATCAGCAGTTCTACCTTTACCAATGCCGTAAGTAGATACTAAATGATGTCCGTATTGGTGGATCTTTTTTTTGCGCGAGCCAACTAAAACATCGACAATATGATTTAAACCAAACTTTTGCTCGCAACGGGCAACGCAAGATAAAAACTTTTGCGCTTCTACCGTCCAATCTTCAATCGGCTTGGGGTTGAGGCAATTGTCGCATTTACCGCAATTACCGCCGTATCTTTCTCCAAAATAACGCAGCAGAATAGTGCGTCGGCAATCATTGCCATCTGCATAGTCAATCACCTGACGTAGCTGTTGCTTGGCGATCTTTTGTTCGTTGGCATCAGGCTTTTGTTCGATAAAGTGTTCGATTTTTTTGCGATCGCCATAACTAAAAAATAAAATTGATTTAGACGGTTCGCCATCTCTACCCGCCCTACCCGACTCTTGATAAAAGCTTTCTAGGCTACCAGGCAGATCGTAGTGAAATACAAATCGCACGTCGGGTTTATTAATACCCATACCAAAAGCTACTGTAGCCACAATTACCCGAATATCATCCCGCAAAAAACTAGTCTGGTTTTGGCTGCGTTCTTGAGGTGATAATCCTGCATGATAGGGTAAAGCTTTAATACCATCTGTTTGCAGCCTAGTAGCAACATCTTCGACTCGACTGCGACTGCGACAATAAACTATACCCGCTCCCGATTGGTGACGAACTTCCCGCAGCAGTTTAGCATAGACATTGCGGTCTTTGGGTTGAACTTCATAGTTAATATTAGGGCGATCGAAACTAGCTACATGAATATCGGGCGATCGCAAGTTTAATTGCTTAATAATGTCTTGCTGTACCCGATTGGTGGCAGTAGCGGTAAGTGCCTGGAGAGGAATCTGAGGATAGCGTTGGCGTAATAGTTTTAATTTACTGTATTCTGGTCGAAAATCATGTCCCCACTCCGAGACACAGTGAGCCTCATCTATGGCGATCGCAGCAATACCTACTCTAGAGTCTACTTGCTCTAAAAACAGCCCAAATCTTTCGTTTAAGAGCCTTTCGGGGGCAACATACAGCAGCTTGACTTGGTTCTTTAAAATAGCAATTTGACGCGATCGCCTTTCATCGTATTCCAGACTGCTATTAAGATAAACCGCATTAATACCATTATCCTGTAGCCCATATACCTGATCTTGCATTAGAGCAATCAATGGCGAAACTACGATCGTCAGACCATTTCTCAATAATGCTGGTAACTGAAAGCAAAGAGACTTCCCCCCGCCAGTGGGCATAATTGTTAGTAAATCTTTGTTTTGTAGAGCAGCCTCAATAATCTTTTTTTGTCCAGGGCGAAAAGAATCATATCCAAAATAATGTTTTAAAGCTGACTCTAGTGAGGCAAAAGTTGACATTACATTATTGGTTATTAGTTATTAGTTATTAGTTATTAGTTATTAGTTATTCATCGATCGCCGTCACGTGTTTGGCAGGATCTTCATACTCTCCATTAACTTTAAACCGAAAATCTAAATGCGCTCCCGTTGACCATCCAGAACTACCTACCTGGGCAATTTCCTGATTCCTCTGAACTTTCATTCCTTCTTTTACTGTTATTGAGCTATTTTTTAGATGACCATAAACCCCTAACCTTCCATTACCGTGGTCGATCTCGATCCAATTACCTAACTGCCCGCCACAATATAAATTGCCGAAGTCATAACAACCCGACACAATTTTGGTGACAATTCCATCTCCTACCGCAACCACAGGCGAGCCTAGAGGCGCACCATAATCAATTCCTTGATGAAACTGTAGTTGATGGCTATGGGGTCTAGTGCGCCAGCCAAACGGACTGGTAATTCTTGTGGTTAGGGGTGCGGGATTGGCTAACCTAGTATTAGCTGGTTTGGGCGTATTATCTGCTGTGGGCAAAGATGCGGTCGGGCTACTGCGGGATGATTGGGGAAATTCTTGACCCTCGACCTCAGAATTTTCTGATTGAGTTGGATCTATCGAACTATTGCTATCGCTGATTTCCGTATTAGAAAAACAATCTTGCGATCGCTTTTTTGTACCGCAAGGAGGGACTGAATCTAACTGTTGGTCGAGTTTTATGGTTTTTTGGGGGACGATAACCTTTGTGTTGTTGGTTGCCGTTGCATCCGCAAGGGCAATCGGTATTATTCCTAATGTCAGTAATCCTAGTAATATACTCCTCAACATCCCTCAACCACTTCTTTAATGTTATTATGCGACTTTAGTAATACTTGATTCTTACATCTATCTTCTCTAAATATATTCACATATTTCTTAACTTTTTAAAATCTTATTTCTCGTAGCGAACATAGAGATAATACGCAAACACAATTTCAGTTAAAATACTTACCATGTACAGTTTAAACCTATTTTCCCATCCGCAATTTAGTCAGATTTGCTTAGTCTCGGCTAGTGTCAGTATGGCAGTTTTATTTGTGGGCTGTGGTTCTCAAGAATCTGCTCAATATGAAGCTACGGCTAAAGCTACCTATACCTGGCGCGTACCGTATTATGAAAGCGATCGCACCAACGATAAGCGACCCCGCTATGAAGAGTTTGAATCGGTTTCCCTAGTCAACGTTAATGGAGAAAAGCCTGAGGGGGCGGTGATGCAGGACGATAAAGGCATCTGGTGGCCCAAAGTTCCTCCCAAGCCCACAGTAGATGAAATTGAAGGCGGGAAGAAAAAAGCTTATGAAAAAATAGGCAAACCAGAACTCTATAGACCAGTGGAATACAGAGTTAAGTATACTCAGGACGGAGAAAAAATCAATTTACCGACCAATCATTCAGTATACAGACAGGTAGTAAAAGCCTATCCCGACACTCCCCTTACTTTTACCATGGGTGTCAACAACGGCTCGGTTTTGAAAGCTACTCCCCAGAATTAATATAGATTAAAGATATTGATATTAACCGTTAAACCAAATGACTACTTCTCCCGAATCTACCAAAGATGACATGAAGTATGGGGAAAGAGAAATCGCAGAAGGAGAATTAATAACTTTTCCTAATCCCCGTATTGGTCGTAAATTCAATGTAGATATTACTTTGCCCGAATTTACTTGTAAATGTCCTTTTTCTGGCTACCCAGATTTTGCGACTATCTATATTACCTATTCCCCAGATCGCAAGGTCGTAGAATTAAAAACATTAAAACTCTATATTAATAGTTATCGCGATCGCTATATTCCTCATGAGGAAGTAGTCAATCAGATCTTGGATGACTTTGTAGCTGCTTGCGATCCTTTGGAGGCTACTGTCAAAGGAGACTTTACCCCCAGAGGTAATGTTCATACGGTAATCGAAGTTCATCACTCCAAAGATAGCTAAAGACGCGATCGATCGCCGATCGCCCTGAAACTTCTGGAAATCTATTAAAATAATAAAAGTAAAGATTTGTTAATGTAACGAAACAAAAGGGCAAAACAATATGAAAAGCGAAGTAAAACCCACCGTAACTCCCAATTTGGAAGAACCTAAATTTGGTTTTAATTCCTATTCCGAGCGTCTAAATTCCCGTGCAGCCATGATTGGTTTTGCAGCTATTTTAATCATCGAATACGTTACGGGAAAAGGTTTTCTCGCTTGGCTTGGTTTACTGTAGAACGCAAAAGCTATAAGCTAGAAGCTGTAAGCTATAAGCTTAAAGGGTTAGTTGACTATTGTTGACTAACTTTTTTGTTGTTTTTTCTGAAGTTAGTCCAAACTAATGACAAAATCCGCTATTTCCAACAATTCCTCAGATTGGCAACAAGTATTAGTATCTCCTTATTATTCATCACCCGAGTCGATCGCAGCTAGATCGACTCCCCTTAGATTAGGGGTTATGGCATCGGGTAGCGGAACTAACTTTGAAGCTGTGGCAAAAGCGATCGCCGATGGCAAATTGAACGCCCAAATTAAAGTGTTAATTTATAATAATCCCCAGGCAAAAGTCAAAGAGCGCGGGGCGCAATATAATATACCTGCAGTACTAATCGACCATCGTCAATACAAACAGCGAGAGGAATTAGATCGAGAAATTGTTCGCGTCTTGCAGTCTTATGAAGTAGATTGGGTAGTTATGGCGGGATGGATGCGGATTGTTACCCAAGTATTGTTAGATGGATATGGCGATCGCGTAATTAATATTCATCCTAGTTTGTTGCCCAGTTTCAAAGGAATTAAGGCGATCGAGCAAGCCTTAGCAGCCAAGGTAAAGATTACAGGCTGTACCGTTCATTTAGTGAGCCTAGAGGTAGATAGCGGGGCGATTATTATGCAAGCAGCAGTACCTATTTTGCCCGATGATACTGTAGAAACACTTCATCGACGCATCCAGATTCAAGAACATAATATCTTACCCCAGGCGATCGCATTAGCGACAGGAAATATGACTACTTAATATGAGTTTGGGATTAGGAGAATTTATCGGTGAGGCTAGTCATTAGTTATTAGTCATTAGTTATTAGTCATTAGTTATTAGTCATTAGTTATTAGATTTTTTGTACAGATCGCAATTCCCTAAATTCAAAGCAAACGATTGTTATCATTTTCAAACCACTGAATAATTTGTTTGTGAGATAGTTCTTCGATGGAAATCTGATAGTCCTTGGCTATTTTTTGTAATAATCTTTGAGAAGAGATAGTTAAACGAGTGAGAAACTTTTCAGGAGATGTCAGCAAGGCTGCCTCGACATCGGCTGATTCTTCTGGGGTCAAATATTGGTCGGGTGTTTGGGGCATTATTATTTGTTAGTGATTATTTTTCTTCCGTTGAGCATCGGGACAAGGAGGAGATTTCAAAGATCCATCAAGCCAGAGAGCAGCTTGATTGATACGCTCTAGAGCTTCTTGGGGTCGATCTTGTAATAAAAATACCAATGCGGAGGTTAACTGTTGTTTGGCTTGGGCTTGGCGGTTTCCTTTGAGCCGATGCCAATCTTGATGGGCGATCGCATTTCTTTCGACTAAAGCTTGTGCCAGTTCTAAATCGGTTAACTCGTTGGAGACTTTACTTTTGCTATTGGATAGGGGCGTTACTTCAAACATGGGTTAATATCGTGTCGATCTCAATGGATTATTTTTAATTTTAGCGATGTCTTCCTCCAAGTCTGGCGAAACTAAACAAAACGATTTAGAAAAAATCTTGATTGAAGTCGAGCAATCTTTAGAACAGCTTCAATCCCGTCATACTCAGGTAAAACAGGATCTTGCCAAGCGATCGCAAATTCAAGAACGTCAAGAGGAATTGAAACAGCAGCAAAAAGATAAATCTTTGCCTCAACCATTAAAAACTGAATTACGCAGTATCCAAGATGAATTAGACAGTTTGGAGTTGAATCTTGAAAGTATCTTGCTACCCGATATTTTTTGGCAAGTTGTCCGCTTTGTTTTTTTAGGAATTGTCATCGGCTGGTTTCTGCATATCTGGGCAACATGAACCAGCGATAACTATAATTTTTCTGATTTCGATCGTCGCTTCGCCCATACGCGCCCTCAGCCGATGACTCCCTCAGCCGATGACTCCCTCAGCCGATGACTCCCTCGTTCAATTTATGCGCCCACTTCTGCCAGATAACGATGGACAAACATAATTGCGATCGAACCCTCTCCGACACCAGAGGCTACCCGCTTAACTGAATTGTGACGAACATCCCCCGCTACGAAAATACCGGGGGTACTAGTTTCTAATAAAAAAGGATCGCGATCGCGATTCCATCCTTTGAAGTCTTTACTCTTTTTGAGATCTGCCCCTGCGTAGATAAAACCTCGTTCGTCTCTGGCGATAACTCCATCTAACCATTCGGTTTCGGGTTTGGCCCCGATAAAAATAAAGAGAGACTTGGTTTCTACTTCTTCTTTTTCTCCCGTATCGTTATGATACAGAGTTAATCCAGTCAGGCTATTTTCCCCATCTACATCTACTACCTCCGTATGGGTTAGCACCTCGATATTATCCGTGGCATCGATTTGGTCGATCAGATACTGGGACATACTTTTAGTTAGGGATTCACCCCGCACTAACATCGAGACTTTAGAGGCGTATTTAGAAAAATACATTGCAGCTTGTCCTGCCGAGTTTGCCCCACCCACGAGGTAAATATGTTCGTCCTGACAGGATAAAGCTTCGGTTTTGGCTGCACCATAATAGATTCCTCTACCCGTCAAGCGATCGCATCCAGGTAGGTTTAATCTACGCCAATATACTCCTGTCGATAACAATAAAGCATGACAGTTAATTTCGCTACCGTCTTTCAATTTAACGATGCGATAGGGGTCTTTGATTTCTATTTCCACAACTTCTTGGGGAGTCAAAATTTCTACTCCAAAACGTTTTGCTTGTGTCACGCCTCTTCTGGCTAGATCGTCCCCACTCAAACCTACAGGGAAGCCAAGATAATTCTCGATACGGGAACTCGAACCCGCCTGTCCTCCTGGGGCAGACCTTTCGATCATTACGGTACTAAGTCCTTCGGATGCGCCATATACTGCTGCTGCTAAACCTGCGGGTCCTCCTCCGACAATTACGAGGTCGTAGAATGGTTTTTCTGCTTGAGTTTGCAGTCCGATTTTTTCGGCTACTTCCAAATTGCTGGGCTGTTCTAATTTATCCCCGTCAGGAAACAGCACTAAAGGCAAACTGGGCTTGCTGCCATTGGATACATAGTCGATTAATTTAGTGGCTTCGGGTTCGGATTCTACATCCATCCACTTATAAGGGATTTGATTGCGTGCCAAAAAGTCTTTGACATTATGAGAACAGGGCGACCAGCGATCGCCAACAACCCTAATACCTTCAAAACCAGGACGATATACTGCCAACCAGTCATCCAACAGATCGTCTAAGACAGGATATAGCTTTTCTTCTGGAGGATCCCAGGGTTTGAGGAGGTAATAATCCAATCTAGCGGTATTAATCGCTTTGATGGCAGCATTAGTATCTGCATAAGCGGTAAGCAACACCCGTTTTGCTTTAGGAAACACAGGTGCCGCCTTTTCAATAAACTCCACTCCGTTCATTTCGGGCATTCTTTGGTCGGTCAAGAACAAAGCTACTGTCTCATTACGCACCTTAAGCTGTTCGATCGCTTCAATTGCGCTTGCCCCAGAATCAGCGCGTACAATGCGAAAGCGATCGCCATATTGTTTTCTAAGATCTCGTGCGATCGCCTGTAATACCTCGCGATCGTCGTCAACGGTAAGAATAGTTGGTTTAGCCATATTTCATTTATCATTAAACATTTATAGCAGTCGAAGCAAAGATTGGGACGATTAAGAAATCTCATGCAAAGACAAGGACATGGCTTTTGAGGAAACCTCAAAAGTTTAAATTGTCCGTGCAAAGGCGCAAAGGCACAAAGAAACTCAAAAGTGTCCCAACCTATATTGAGATAGCTATATCAATCGACAACGTGGACTACTTCGTATAGGTGGTATTCGTTGTCAGCGACACCTTCCCAGTAGGGTTTATCTTTACTAAAGCCTGGTTGTTTGACTAATTCTTTGATTGCCTTTTCATCTTGCCACTGTCCGTAATTAATTACACGAGTACCGTCTAAACTACGATGAAAAGTAGCTGAAATTAATCCTGGCTGTTCCATTGCTGGTTTGATATGTTCTTTTGCCAGTTCTATCATTTTAGGCTGATTTTCTGGCTGCATACTAAACTCTGCCAAGTGAGTAATGTATTCTCTTTCTTTTATTTTAGGCGTACCTACTTTAGATTCTGATGTCACTATTTCGTATACATGAGAATCTGGCGTATCAAATTCAAACAGTTTCTTGGCTTTTGCCTGTACTGCTTCGTTTTCTCGAAAGGCTTTGAACGTATCCATACTCGACCATTGAGCATAGTTAGCTACTTTTAATCCATCGGTGCTTTGGTGTAGGTTGGCTGAGACAAAACCAGGTTGACTTTTTACTGTTTCGAGAAATTCCTTAATCGTGACAATAAGTTCTTTTTGCTGTTCTGGTTCGATCGTGAAAATAATAATTACAGTGGTTAAGCTGTTATCTAAATCAAGAGCAGTCATTTCAATTATTACCTTATCAGTAAACAGTTATCATTTATCATTCGTACTGTTCATTGTTCATTGTTCAATGTCACAAGTAATTAAACGACCAAGAAAGAAATTGGTCATCTTAGAACCATAGGGAGAGTTCCACCAACGGGAAGGATGACATCCTACGGGTGCGTTGAGACTAAAATCTAATTCTTTACAGGGAAGCCAGCGATTATCCTTACGCCAGCCCAAACCTTCGCCCCAAGTTTCAATTAGCTGCTGATTTTGTTCGACGGTAGTATCAAAAGTTCCGCCTAATTCTTGATAGGCTTTTAATTGAGGACTAAAGCCAAAACGGTCGTTGCTGTATTTCATCCACAGGCGATCTATCACCATTAGGTCATTACAGGGAAAATCTTGAATATCTTCTGGAGTTAAATCTTCTATTTCTTTGGATGTTATTGCTAAAATCAAGCGAATCGTTTCCCAATCAGCTTCAAACCAATTTTCATCGGCTAAATATTTCTGCAGATCTTGGTAGCGATAGCGATCGCCCATAAGCATTATATCGTCTTCTAACTGTGCCACCTTAGTTGGTAAGCCCGATACTTCTGCCAAGTTGTTCTCTAAATTATTGAAACGGCTAGCAAGTTGGTTTAACTGTGTTTGGAGTACAGACAGTTTAGTTGTAAGTTCTTCGACAACTCTATCGCGATCTTCACTCATCAGTGCATTTACATAAACTTTATAAAAGAGTAACATTATCGGCTAAGTCTAGGCGGTAAACCCCTTCACAAAAAAATAAAGAACAAGAAGTTTAGAATTACTCCTTGCTCGCTTATTGGTCATTGGTCATTGGTCATTGGTCATTGGTCATTGGTCATTACTTATTACTTATTACTTATTACTTATTACTTATCTAACTGCTGTTGTCTGTAATTCTCTTGTTGCTCGTTCTTCCTGTAACTTTTTATTGGTGCGTTTGCAGTTGATGATGCCGAATATTAGCCAGAAAGCTAACAATCCTGCAGTAAGTAACAAAATCGATACGGGGCCAAAGCGATCGATTAGTGCTGGTGCAGCAGCGGTAAATAAACCACCACCCACAATCGGTTCA
>CAYXWE010000027.1:0-12456 GCA_964468145.1 uncultured Pleurocapsa sp. | reverse complement strand
CCCTCAATTTAGAACAGGATTTAGCTCAATATGCCTAACCCGAACTCAGGTTAAGAAAAGAATTTGGAAATTATTTAGCTAAATATTATTACAAACCTGTGTTTTGGTCGATTGGATACGCTGTTAATTCTTGTGGTGGCGCACCGCTAGAAAAAGTTAAAGACTATATTAAAAACCAGAACCGAGAAACCCAGGCTTAAAATTCTGAGGGCGTAATCTTGGGGTCTCCCCAAGATGTTGACCGCCCGAACCACCCAACGACCAAAGCATAGCTTATGGTCGCAGTACTCTTTTAAGAATTCCGATAAAATCACAACATTATACATACTATTATTTAGATCGTTTGAACCACACATAAAAAAATATTTCAAGTCATCAATTTAAATGCTCGATAAGGTTGAAGAAGTAGCAAGCAACAAGAAAATGAAATGCCAGAAATTATAATTATTGATACTAGGAAACCACAAGAAACCCAAACAATTTTACTCGACCCCGAACGACAGCCAAATCAAGAATATCTGATAGGCAGAGACGAACGCTGCTATGTGGTATTACAAGATTCTTTGACTAGCCGTATTCATGGCAAAATTGCCTTTCGCAATGGTAATTACTATTACTTCGATCTAGGAAGTAGAAACGGCTCAAAAGTCAATAATGTAAATGCTGAACTCGATCGGGAATATTTACTCAAACCCTCCGATACGATCGCGATGGGCAATCATTTACTCTGGGTAAAAGCGATCGCACCTGAAAACCCTTCTGCTGCACCTCAAGCCTTAACTCCCAGTCAGTATATGCCTCTGGCAACTATGGATACTAGCAGCCTAGAAACTTGGACTCAGGGAACAAAACAGGTTAAATGCGCCCAAATCATTGATGAAACTGCCGATGCCAAAACTTTTACCTTTATTTGCGAGCCACCAGTCAAATTCAACTATCAACCAGGACAGTTTGTTATCCTCAGTTTGAATATTGACGGCAAAAACATTAAATACCCTTATTCTATTTCTTCTACTCCTTCTCGCCCCCACAGTCTTGAAATTACCGTTGCGCGCTCTACACCTGGGAATGAACCCAATGCTACACAAGATTTAGTTAGTAATTGGCTGCACGCCAACTTGAGACTCCGCAGTCAAATTGAAATTCAGCCACCAATGGGTAAGTTTACCAACTTTGCCAATCCTTCTGCCAAAGTGTTGTTTATCTCTGCAGATATCGGAATTGCACCGATGATGTCCATGTCTCGCTGGATTTGCGATACCGCATCAAATGTAGATACAGTTTTTCTTCACAGCGCGCGCAGTCCCCAAGATATTATTTTCCGTCAAGAGTTAGAAATGATAACCGCTCGTTATCCTAACTTTAAACTAGCAATTACCGTTACCCATCCGGTCCCCGGTCAACCTTGGTATGGATATACTGGTGAACTTAGCGAAACTATGTTATCCGCGATCGCTGCTGATTATAAAGAGAGAACTGTTTATGTTTGTGGGTCAAATTCTTTTATGACAGCAACCAAAGAATTACTGCAAAAGCTAGATTTTCCTATGGAAAACTATCATGAGGAAAGTTTTGCTGGAGTTCAAAAGAAAGCTACTCCTAAAGTCCCAGCAAGAGATAGTACTACCATGTCTATGCCCAATCCTGTATCAAGACCAGCAGGAGATAGTACTACCATGTCTATGCCCAATCCTGCATCAAGACCAGCAAGAGATAGTACTACCATGTCTATGCCCAATCCTGCACCAAGACCAGCAAAAGATAGTACTACCATGTCTATGCCTAATCCTGCACCAAGACCAGCAGGAGATAGTACAACTATGTCTATGCCCAATCCTGCACCAAGACTAGCACCCAAACCAATTGCTTCACCAACAGTATCGCCCACTTCAATAGTTGGTTTTGATTCTCCGCCACCTATGGCTACTTCAGCACCAGCACCCACCCCGACATTAACTTCATTCACTTCCAAGATCGTCTTAGCTAAATCTGGACAAGAAATATCTTGTGACGGAGAAGAAGCAATTTTGGATGTGGCAGAAGCAAAAGGTGCAGATTTACCTTTTGGCTGTCGTAGGGGATCTTGCGGAGCTTGCAAAATAAGAAAGATCGAAGGCAAAGTAATTTACGATCGCGATATTGATTGTGAAGATGGCTTTGTCTATACCTGTATAGCTCGCCCTGTGGGAAAAGTAACGATTGAAGCTTAGGGCGATCGACTGCCAATTTTAGAATCCGATTGTTCAATATCGACACTTCCATCGATCGTGTCGATATAAAATTGAAAAATTCCTAATTTCTAATTTCCCTCTTAATAACGATGGAATAAAGAAACTAACTAACCTTTGCTTATTCAATAGTATGGTTGAATATACTCACAAAATAATATTTTGAGAACGATTTTCCGAGTAAAAAAAAAGATCGAGCTTGGTTTTTGGCGACTAGACCCAATCTAGGGTCGCTCGCAAATGTTAAATGATAAATGTTAAATGATAAATGAAATGGCTGAGTATAAAATCTCCGATCGCGCTTCTGTAGTTGAAGCCAAAACCATTAGACCAATTGCAGCAAGTTCGATCTACGGTCTAGTTTTTCATGAAGGCTCTATTTGGGCGATCGATTCCCATAACGGCTATTTATTACAAATAGATCCTGAAACTAACGATACCAAAATTCTTAATACTCATTATTGTGCCGATTTTATTGGTGCGACGGGTTTGGCTATTACCGATGGAGTACTTTGGTTTACCAATAGGGAATGTGTCTATTGCTGTTCTTTAGTCACCAGAGACTTTGAACCCCAACTATTTTTGCGTTTGCGAGACGATCTTGATGGAATTGCAGTGTGGGAGTCTACTATTTACCTTACCTGCCAAAGACAAGAAAAAATCTTGATTTACAATCTCGATCGCCGAGAAAAAATTACCCATTTTTACGCTCCTGGTATTGGGTTAGAAAATATTACTCTCAAAGACGAAGAGATTTGGCTAACCGATACCCTCGAACAAACTGTCTATTGTTTGGATCGGGCGACAGGAGAAACAATCTTTAGCGTTTTGACTCCTTTTCCATCTCCTACTGGTTTGGCTTTTAAGACTGATGGTGAGGACGGTGAGACTTTATATGTCGCCTATGCCGATCGCGAAGTGTACATTCGCGACAATCCCAATGCAGAACCAAACTACGAGTTACAGTATCGCGATAACACTTTTATTCATCCCCTCTATTTTTATTACGATCGAGAGCGTAAATATGCCCTCTCTAACGGTTATCTAGTGGAGATGTCCTACACCGAAGAAATTTCTCCCCTAGACCATACGGAAATTAAAGATCTTGCTTGGCGCATGGCGTTACCCGCCGAGACAGACAGACAAAAAATTAGAGAAGTCCAAGCGATCGGCTTACCTTTTGAAGAGGAAGTAAAAGACGGACAGAGAATTGCGGTATTCAAGTTCGATGATTTTAATTGGCACCAGCGTTATATCTTTGGCTGGAAAGCAATTTTAGAGGTTTGGAGTATTAAATATCAAATACTACCTACTGATTGCGAAGACAATGAGCAACTTAGCGCAGAATATCAACAAAAGTATCTTACCGATAACGACAACCTAGCAATGGATACCGAAATTATTCGGGGGGCTGCTAAGACGGCGATCGGTTCGGAAACTAATTTATTACGCCAGGTTTATAGTATTCGCAACTATGTCTACGATAAACTTTCCTACGGTATCAAACCTCATATAGATACCCCCGATACCGTACTGCGACGCGGTGTAGGTTCGTGTGGAGAGTATCTTGGATTGCTTTTAGCTTTGTGTCGTCTCAATGGTATCGCCTGCCGTACTGTGGGCAGATATAAATGTCCAGGGGATCCTCTAAAGCGTAATATGCCTCTACAGCCCGATTTTAATCATGTGTGGATGGAATTTTACCTCCCTGGCTATGGCTGGTTACCAATGGAATCTAATCCCGACGATCTCTTTGAAGGAGGCCCCTATCCGACTCGCTTTTTTATGGGATTAGCTTGGTATCATGCCGAAATGGCAAAAGATACTAGTTTTGAAGTAATTACCAGCGAAGGAGTAAAAATCGAAAAAGAGACGGTTTCTATTGGCGAGTTAGCAATCAATCATATTCGGTTTGTCATCTTAGAAGAACTCCAGCCAGGTGATGAAAAAGAGTAGGGTGCAGCCAAGTGAAATTAATGCCCATAAATTAGTTAACATATAAAACGAATATGTAAAGTTATATTAATAATTGGCTATGGCTACTGGGCAAGATACACTGTGGGAAAAATTTTTGCAACCATTATTTGGGCTAGCGATCGATCGCCAGGAATTAAAAGAATTATCCGACAGCATCGATTGGAAGCGAGAATGCGATCGCCTGCAAACGACCGATCTTATTTATCCTGAATATTATCGCTCGCAAAATTTTCACGGTATCGAAGGGGGTTATCTCACTTCTGGTGCTGCGGTAACCTACGATCCCATTACTAAATATGTATTAGCCCCTAATGAAACTTGGAACAGAGAAGCGGTAATTAAAGCAGTAGTAGGCAACCCACGCAAAATACTCGATCTGGGTTGTGGTACGGGTTCGACTACCTTAATGCTCAAGCAAGCTTTTCCTCATGCAGAAGTTATCGGACTGGATTTATCTCCTCAGATGCTCGTAATTGCTGAATATAAAGCCAGACAAGCAGGATTGGATATTCAATGGCGACACGGGCTAGCTGAAGTAACCAATTTTGCTGACGGGGAATTCGATTTAGTTACCGCCTCTTTATTGTTTCATGAAACCCCTACTTATATTGCTCAAGCCATCCTCCAAGAAGGATTTCGCTTGCTGCGATCGGGAGGACAAATTATTATTTTAGATGGTCATCAAAAAACTTTGCGTCATACTTCTTGGCTGACAGAAGTTTTTGAAGAACCCTATATTAAAGAATATGCAGCAGGTAGCGTCGATGCTTGGATGGGCGCAGCAGGTTTTAGTCAGATAGTAACTGAAGATGTTTGGTGGACAAATCAACTAAGTACGGGGGTAAAATCAGCTATAAATTGATTTTCTCCAGGAAATCAAGGTAGTTGTATTTTTACTTTTGGATGGTATATGGGCTTAGAAGCGGTTTTTCTGGATTTTAGCGGTGTAATTATTGATGATGAGGCGATTAATCAGGTTTTGATTGCTGAAATCATGCTGAGTGAGAATTTGAGAGCAGATGATACTGAATATACTCAATATTGCCGAGGTAGAAACGATCGCGCTTGTTTAAAAGAGCTTTTGGCAAATCGAGGCAGAATACTTTCTGACAGTTATCTAGATCGCCTATTAACCAACAAAAAGAAAGCCTATCGAGAACAAATAGATCGGCTATCAAACTTACCTATATCCTCCCAGTTAATTGATTTTTTGACTCAATTGAAATCTCAAGAAATCGCCGTCGGGCTAGTAACGGGTACGCCGAGATCTGAAGTTGAATATGTTTTACAAAAAACTGAGTTGGCTCAATATTTTGCCACTATTGTAGCGGGAGACGATCTAACTTCTAGTAAGCCCGAACCAGAACCTTATTTATTAGCCGTACAAAATCTCAACTTGCAACCATCTCAATGTTTGGCAATTGAAGATAATCCTGTGGGTATTGAATCAGCCAAACGAGCCAAGATACAGGTAGTAGGTATCGCTAATGTTTATCCCCTCCATATGTTGCAACGTCAAGCTAATTGGACGGTTGATGATTTTTGGGAAATTGAATTGGACAGAGTAGATCGAGTACTTTCTCAGTTATAAATAGCATTGAATTACAAACTATAGATTATAAAGATAGATCGTCAAAACCTTAAAGTAGAGATGGTGAAAATGTACTAACCAAAGCCCATCGAATCAAAAGCTTGAAGTAGTTGAGGAGCAATACCCGCCGACCAATTCCCCTCACAACCGCGATCGCCATTTATAATTAGGCGCAAGCTGTAGCTATGGGAATAACCCGTGACTTCCATCCACAAAAGATTGGTTTCTGCTTCGCAACTAATTTTCTCTTCGTCCATTAATTCTTCTGTCATCTGGTTCATGGTGTCTACCAGTTGAGACAATAAACGATAGAAGTCTTTTAATTCTTCTGGGGTTAGTTCAAATGCCCAGTCTTCTGCACCAACTAAACCTTGATATTTTGCACCGTGGGGATACCAGCCAATACGCCAGCCATCCCCACTTTTGATAATACGTTCCAAATTTTTATTCTGCGATCTTAGTCGCCAATAATTTCGGGCTGAGTTAATTCGTCAGACATTTCGATAATGGCTCGAATTACAGGCTTCATGGTAGGATCGTCAAAATTTTCTAATTCTTCATAGCGACGACGTTTGGCACGATTAGCTACTTGGACAGTAATACGATAACGATTAGAAGCAGCAGATACTAGCTCCTCTGAGCGGTACATGATCTGGGAGGAGTCGAAAGAACTTTTTCTTTGCATTAATAACGATACCTTTTACTTGAAAATAAATGCAGCAATAACCACAATACTATATCCTATCAAAAACTCGATCGTGCTAGAGAATTTGCCAACATAAGAAAAAAGCGATCGTATTTCTAATAGTGCGATCGCTCAGAAATGCAGTCGCTCTAAGAAGGATACCTTCAAGACCGCGCTGCATCGCTTTTTTCGAATTTATTAAATAGCTTTCATTTACTATTTGCTGACAGTTTGTTTTGCCTCTTCAGCATTAAAGCTTTTTTCGAGCAACATGATTCTTTTTGCTTGAGCAGATAAGGCAGATTTGTCTAGCAAGTTAGTAATTAAAGCATCGCTAGAAAACAAACCAGCACCGTTTACTAAGAAGAATAAGAAACAAGCAGCATAGATTGCAGATAATTCGAGATAAGGAATACTCAAACCAGCTACTAAGATATGGTGATACATTGCTACGCACATAGTTGCAAATAAGCCTAGTGCAGCAGGTCTAGCAAATAGACCAATAATTAGTAGGGGCGCGCCAATTAGCTCGGTGTAAGCAGCGACATAGCTAAAGAAAATAGGGAAAGGCAAACCGATATAAGATACATAGGCTTCCGCGAAGCTTTCGATATTGGATAGTTTGTCCAGACCATTGTGGATCATCATAATACCCACCACTGTTCTGAGAATTGCCCAAGAAGTTTGTTGCCAAAAATTAGGCATGACGTTAGGACGAAAAATCTTGGTGATTAGAGAGTTTGTTGTCATGGTTTTCAGAATAATAAAAGAATAAAAATTGAGAAATGCAAACAATATGAGAAAAAAGATAGCGGTCGGTTTCAAATTTTGTAGCGCTCGCCTGCATCTAAAACCAATGCAGTACCGTCCAAAAATCTTGTCAGAAACCGAAAAATCTAAAAATCATCTATTTAAAATTTAGCGCATTTTTCTTAAGAAAAGTAACATTTTTTTAAGAAAAATATAAATATATTTAAACTGTGAAGCAATTCTAAGGTTTTAAGGTAGCGTCAGTTTTTCTTAATCTGGATTTAATCCCCCACAAGGCTTTAAACTGAGATTTGCAGAGAATTTTAAGATATTTTTTAGATTGTGCGAAAAATAGTTATAGCTGGCAATTGGAAAATGCACAAAAATCAGGAACAGTCCCTGAAATTTGTGCAAGAATTTAAATCAGAAATCGAGAATACGGTAACAGATCGCGAAATCGTGTTGTGCGCGCCGTTTACTTCCTTGACTATTATGTCGAAAAATTTGCATGGCGGTAGAATCATGTTGGGAGCGCAAAACATTCATTGGGAAACTGAAGGAGCTTATACAGGGGAAATCTCTGGGGGGATGCTTCAAGAAACGGGCATCAAATATGTCATTGTCGGTCATAGTGAAAGAAGACAATACTTTGGTGAAACAGACGAAACAGTAAACTTACGTTTAAAAGCTGCACAAAAATCAGGATTTACACCAATTCTTTGTGTTGGCGAAACTAAAGAGCAAAGAGACGCGGGTGAAACAGAAAATATTATTATCAATCAATTAAAAGAAGATTTAGTTGGAGTAGATCAAAATAATCTGGTAATTGCCTACGAACCAATTTGGGCAATTGGGACAGGAGATACTTGCGAATCAGTCGAAGCTAATCGGGTTATCGGTGTTATAAGGAAGCAATTAGATAATAAAGATGTTTCGATCCAATATGGTGGGTCGGTTAAGCCTGGTAATGTAGATGAGATTATGAGCCAACCTGAGATTGATGGAGCATTGGTGGGCGGAGCTAGTTTGGAAGCGAAAAACTTTGCTCGTATCGTTAATTATCAATAATAAGTAAGCTTACTTACAATAAGCTTCGTTGAAAAATTATTGATTTTGTTGTAACCAAAGCTGCCTGTTTGAAAGGCAGATTTGGTTTTTTAATTTATTGTTTATTTTTATCAACTAGACAAAACTATCTTTGAAGGATAATCTGCGCCAGAGTAGACAGAAATAGTAATTATTTGTCGATCTATCAAACGAGATTCTGTTAGAGAATTCTTTGTTCCTGAATTAACAGGATAAGCAGGAAAACAGGCTGCACTAAAACTAAGACGCAAACTATGACTTGCCTCGATACAAATACAGGTTGCCTGTAAAGGAATTGCGATCGCCTGTATCATGTCTGGATCGGAATTGATAGTGGTGTAGCCCTGGGTAAAGTTAAATACCTCACCATCGGGAGTAACCGTAGATAACACCGCACACAGATCGAAACTAGGCTTGTCGCTACTGACAAAAATTTTGATACTAACTGTCCCTGCAAGATGTAGATCCGTTTCTAAAGGTGCAGAAGTGTAGGTTAGTATATCCGAACGACAATCTAAAGTAGTGCGATCGCACGAACCACTAGGATAACTAGCGTGTCCTCCCAAGGCTGGTACGGGTCGCCAAGGATCGTGAACCAGAATATCTATATTATTATCAAATTCGGTAACGGATTGGCTTGAATTCGGGGTTGATAACTCTTGAGAAGAGAGAGATTCGGTATCGGTTTCTTCTTCATACAGCCACAGCATTCCGCTATCTTCTCTAATACTCGCTCCTCCATCGCTAGCTAAATAGTATGTATGTTTATTTTGGGGGAGATCCTCGAATTCGCGCCACTGGTTGCTACCCATCTCAAACAAACAGACTGGAGATTGATTTAACAGCCCCGTATCAATATCTTTGAGAAAATAATCGAACCAGCGTATTTGAATTTCATCAATGGGGTTTTGGGCTTCCATACCGTAATTTACCGCACCTAGTTTGCGTCCCCAAGGTAGATGCGCCCAAGGGCCTACTACAAGATGTTGCGGTTGCTGATTCTTAGCTACCATTGCTTGATAGAGGTTCAATGTTCCTCGTAGATAGGGATCGAACCAGCCACCAATATGAAGCATGGGTAAGTCTATATTTTCTAATAGATATTTTGGCGATCGCCTTTGCCAATATTCAGCATCAGGATTGGGGTTATTTAGCCATTGATGGTAAAAAGAATCGGGAGCTAATCGTTGCATTAGTTCGGGATTAGCAGGAATAAAATCGTTCAGGGGCAAATTGCGACTTGCTCGATATAATTCCCGATAAGCAGCCTCATTTCCTTTGATACGGGCAGTTTCCCCTGCTAATTGAATTGCCCAGGCTAGACTAGCATACAGACAAAACGCGCCATTTTCATAAGCCCAATCAGTATATAGGTCGTAGGCTACCATTGCAGGTGCGATCGCTTTTAAAGCGGGTGGTTGATGTAGGGCGGTATATAGTTGAGTCATTCCTTGATAGGAAAAACCATACATTCCTACTTTGCCATTGTTATGGGGTAGAGATGTTACCCAGTCGATCGTATCCAAGCCGTCTGCAACTTCATGGGTGAATAGATCGAACTCTCCTTGGGATGTTCCTCTACCTCGTACATCTTGAATTACCACAATGTAATCTTGGGCTGCATACCAGCGGGGATGTGCATAAACTACCGTAGATGCGATCGCTCTGCCGTAGGGTTGGCGCATCAACAGAATGGGTAATTGTTCCTCAGTATCGGGACGATATATATCCGCATCTAGTCTCACTCCATCGCGAGTCTGCATTGAAACTGTAGATTTGACAATATTGACCATAGGGTAAGTTCTTGTTTTCCGCTCGTTAATTACCCTATCGTCGATCGCCCTGAATATGTATTAAAAAATATCTCCTGTATTTGGCCTTGCTTAATTTAATGTATTTTTTTGAAAACATATATAAACATAGCAATTTGAATGCATAAATCAAGAATATAGCACCTAAATTAAGCTATGCCTCAGCAAAAAATTAATGAATAGGATAGATATGCTACCTCCAAGATATAGATTCAGTACAACGATCGAAGAATTCGACGAGCAAAATACAGCCTTATTAGAACAAGGCTACGCTCCAGTTGAACTGGGTTTTGAAGATGATATTGTATATACAAAATACAGTGCCAATACAGAAACAAATACTATTTTATCTGCTGGAGATTTTGATGAATTTTTAGAAATTATTCCCAGCCAGCAAGAGGAGGGATACCAGCTAGTTGATGTTAGATATAGTGACATAGAAGATGAAGGAGTTTGGGTAGGGGAGTTTCGTAACGATGTTATTCCCACCACTCATTTTTATACTGATAGTTTAGATGAGTTCAAAACTTATGCAGGAGAACAATTCGAGCAAAATATAGGTCTAATCGACCTAGAATATGGCGATGGAACTATCTTTGCTACATTTGCTGATACTCCCCGCCGTAGTGGATATATATATAGCGATGATTATGACGAATTTGTCGGTTTGGTTTACGAACAAACTGTTTTAGATGCTTTCAATAGCGGTGTAACCGATCTAGTCGATATTGAATATATTGATGGTACTTATGTTGCAGTAACCAATGGCTTTTTGGGGGCAAGTTCCTATGCTTTTAACTACAGCGATTATGATGAATTTCAAGCAGAAATTCAAAGACAAATAGAGCGAGGAGAAAGTTACGGACAAGACTTTTCTTTAGTTGATGTCGAACATATCAATGGGTCTTGGTATGGGGTACTAAACGATAATAGTGAGACGATAGATCATTTAAGCCTCGACTACACTGCCGTCCCAGATTCAATACTTACACAAGCTCAAATAACAGGGGAAGCTTTTTCATTCAATAACTTCGTGCTTCCTAATTTGTAATTCCTAATTTTTCTTTTTAAGCAAAAAAAGATTTTTGGGTGAAGCGATCGCTCTGTTAGTAAGATATCAATTACAAGTAAAGCGATCGCTCTACTAAAAGGTTATAGATAGTTGAAGCGATCTGCGAATAATTTATTAGTTATTAGCTGCTTGCTTAATTGGTTCTAGCAGATCCAAAGGCAAATGAAATTGATTTAACTGCCACTTTTCATTTTCGGGATGTTCTAAATCGTAGCCGTGGTAGTCCGTACCGCCAGTCATTAACAAATCGTATTGCCGACAAAAATTTTGGAGATGGGCGACTTTATTATTACCATGATGGGGATGGAAAACCTCAACACCCATCAAGCCAGCTTCGACCAATACGGGCAACACTTCCTCAACCCTGCCACCGCGAAACAAATAGGGATGCGCCCAAACTGGCACGCCTCCACAAGCGCGAATTAATTCAATGCCTTCTCTAGCAGAAAACTTTTCATAATGAACGTAGGCGGGACAATCTTCACCAATAAAACGTTCAAAAGCTTCTTGATTGGAGTTGACGTAGCCAGCTTTGACCAAGGCACTAGCAATATGGGGGCGACATAGTGCCATGTTACCTGCTACATCCAATTCTAGGTTATAACCCATTGCTGCCAGTTTAGTTATCATTTCCTCGGCTCGGCGTTTCCTACCTGCCAAACGCCTCGCTAGAGGAGCTTCTAATAACTCTCTTTGAGGATAATAGCCGAGAATATGAAGCGATCGCCCGTTCATGACAGTGCTTAATTCTACTCCAGGGACAATTTCTATCTGATGGGGAATGGCTGATGCGATCGCCTCTGACCAGCCATATAGGGTATCGTGATCGGTAATAGCTAAAGCTTTGACTCCTGCTTGGGCTGCACGGTCTACTAACTGTTGAGGAGTTAGGATGCCGTCGGAATAGGTAGTGTGGGCGTGTAGTTCTATCATGTTTTTATGATAGTAAAAATTTTTCCCAAAGTTACCGTAGTTTATGGTTTTTTGTCCTTGGTTCTTCGCCAAAAGTCATCGCATCCACTAAGGGAATAATTTATGGGCATAAGTCTAATGACCAATAACTAATGACCAACGACAAATAACTAATGACTAGCCTCGCCGATAAATTCTCTTATCCCCAACTCGCATTATTTATTTGTCGTGTAAACCGCTGTAACTGCCTTAACTGCTTTGGCGAACTACTCGATAATGTAAAAAAAGCTCTTGCTCGACTTGTTTGGCTTCTAATAGCTCTAATTGTTTGCCCTCAGACTGCA
>CAYXWE010000026.1:0-12528 GCA_964468145.1 uncultured Pleurocapsa sp. | reverse complement strand
TTGTGGCGGTTTATTCTCTGTCACCACCCAGATTTTGCCAGTAGCATCTTCTACTTGATAGGCAGTATTATCGAGCAGAGGAGCTACATGAATTATTTTGCCTGTAATATAAACATTTTCGCCAATCTTTTTCGCGGGAATTTGCGAGATCGAGACAATCGATGGTTGGCAACCAACTAAACTACCCAGCAATATTCCCCACAGGCTAATATACTTGAGCGAGTTTATAACTGGTTTAAATTTCAAATAGGAAATTAACATTGCTCGTGCGGATTGACCAGTTAGCGACTCCAGCATAACTTTTTATTTTGATAAATTTTCTGGAATTACCTATGTCTGCTTCAACTCCTCGTCTACTCGACGGCAAAGCTCTAGCGCAAAAAATTCAGTTAGAGTTAAAAGCCAAAATTGCCCAACTAGAACCCAAAATAGGTCGTCCTCCTGGTTTAGCAGTACTGATGGTAGGAGATAATCCTGCTAGTGCGGTGTATGTTCGTAATAAAGAGCGTTCTTGTCAAAAGGTGGGAATTGCCAGCATGGGCAAGCATTTTTCGGCAGATGTAACTCAGGCAGAGTTAGAAACGACCATTGCAGAGTTGAATCAAGACGATCGCGTTGATGGAATTTTGGTACAGTTGCCCTTGCCAAAACATTTAGATTCTATTTCATTATTACGCTGCATTGACCCCGATAAAGATGCGGATGGTTTGCATCAGACGAATTTGGGTAAGTTAGTGCGATCGGAGTTTGGTTTGCGCAGCTGCACTCCTGCGGGAGTAATGAGACTGCTAGAGGAATACGGAATTTCCCTTTCAGGCAAAAAAGCGGTGGTAATCGGCAGGAGTATTTTGGTGGGCAAACCAGTTGCTTTGATGTTGCTAGAGCAAAATGCCACGGTAACCATGGCACACTCTCGCACTCAAGACTTGGGTGCAGTTTGTCGCACCGCAGATATTTTAGTAGCTGCAGTAGGCAAACCAGAAATGATTACCCGCGATATGGTGCAAGAAGGCGCGGTGGTGGTAGATGTAGGAATTAATCGAGTTCCAGGTAAAGAAGGTAAATCTAAGCTAGTTGGCGATGTAGCATTTGCAGAAGTCTCTCAAATAGCTAGTTATATCACCCCCGTACCTGGAGGAATTGGGCCGATGACGGTGGCAATGTTACTCAGCAATACCGTTCAAAGCTATGAAATGACGAACAAATGACGAACAATCGACAACGGACTATTCCTCAGTTATCGAATTAATCTTGTGACGTATTTCAGGATTATATAGCCGTAGATAATTCCAATAGTTACCAAATACCCCTTCGACATAATCTTTAGTTTCGGGGAAGGGGATTTGCTCTACAAAGCGATCGGGATCTTCTGTATCGTATCGATTTAACCAAGCATTGACGTTACTCGTACCAGCGTTGTAGCTGGCTACCGCATACAAGGAACTATCTTGATATCGATGATGATTGTGATTGAGATACCAAGTACCGATTTTAATATTGTCTGCGGGATTGGTTAAAGAATATTCGGGTAGCTGTATTTGCTGGGCTACCCATTTTGCTGTAGGAGGGACAATTTGCATCAAACCAACTGCACCAACTACCGAATCGATATCGGGATCGAAAGTGGATTCTTTACGCATTACCGATAGGGTTAACAGGGGATTGATTTTTTCCTGGCTGGCATTGTTGAGAATTTCGTCTTGATAAGGGAAAGGAAATAAATTGTGCCAATAGGCAGTAGTTTGACGCAAGGCTTTCCATTCTTTCAGTTCCTGGGGTGATTCTCGTCTAGTGAGATTCCAAATTTCCTGCATTCCTACACTGTAGTCGCCGATCGCAATTCTCAATACACCTTCGCTAAACTGCTCGTTAACTGAAAGCTGTTGGGGTTGTTCGATCTCTGACTGCAACATCAGCCAGGCATCGTGATTTTGACCCAATAAATACAGTTCTTGTAGGGCTGACGAACCAATAGGTAAGGGGCTGTAACTAGTCTTTAAATCTAAAGTAGGAGTCAAGGGACGTAAATTGTCAAAATCTCCTACTTCCCAACCCAACATAATTGCCGATCGCCATGCCCAGTAAGATTGGGGATATTGTTGAATTATTTTTTTATAAGTTGTTTCGGCTGCAGCTAATTTACCAATTTGGGTCGACCATTTTCCCGTCCAATAAAGAGCTTTGGGGGCAAAGTCTTGTTTTAAAGTAGTATTAGATTCGACTATCGGCTGCATCCACTGCCAAGCATCTTCGATATTGCCTCTTGCTGCCAATTTTTGAGCTATTTTCCAACGATATTCTGCAGCAGCACTCGAATGGCTATGACGTTCTAAAAGCTGCTGACGAGCTTTGTCTGCTGCTATATTTTTATCAAAACGTTCGTGGACGATCGCTTTAGAGCGATAGGCTTCGGGAGCTTGTTCGGGAAATTTGGCGATCGCTTTTTCTAGATATACTACTGCTTCGTCACCGCTAGAAATATTAGCTAAATATACTAAAGCCTGTCCTGCTTCTTGAGAATCATGATATTCATTCAGCAGTCTTTGGTAAGCTCGTTTGGCACTATCCCAATTACCGTTACGATGAAAACCTCTGGCAGCACGATAGAGATTGCGGGGAGTAGAAGTAGCATAAGTATAAGCATCAGCAGCTTTGCGATGTTCTTCTTCTCGCCAATAGCCATCGGCGATCGCTTCCCAGTTTTCAGGAGTGAGTTGGGCGGGGTATTTTAAAACCAAGCGATCGCGAATGGAATTTAAGTCTTTATCTCGACTGTAGGTGGCTAGCAGCAGTAGTAATTTAAATTGTTGGGGATTTTTCTTTAAGCGTTGGCGAGCAATTTTTTGGGTTAAGGGATGATAGGGGAAATCTTTAATCAATCTCGCTTCATTTTTGGCTCGATCTCCCTCTAACAATAGCAAAGCATTGGCGGTAATCGGCGAGTTTGGATAGGCATCGATTAAATATCTCAGAGTTCTTTGGGCTGCCCGTACATCTTTATTTTGTTGATATGCTTGGGCGATTTTAAATAAAATTTGAGGGCGCAGTAAAGGATAATCTTTGCCTAATTCTTGGAGATAGGGGAGGGCAAGCTTTCCTTTTTGTTGTTGAACCAGATCCGAACCCAGTAGATACCGAGCGCGGACGAAATCTTTAGTTTCTAGCTCTGTTTGAGTTTTACTTTCGGTGGCAAGTGTTTGTAAACGATTTTCTCTAGCTGCAGGCTTAATAGTTCGCAGAGACAGAATTGCCGAAGAGCTAGAAGCTAAATTAGGCTGCTGTTTAGATTTAGCTGCCAAATTCTGATAGCCTTGCCACATTAGACAACTACAGCTACCGAGGAATACTAATAAAACTATTTTTTTATGCCGACAAAATACTGCTTTAGCTTTACTTGTAATTAGTTTTTGTGGGGGTTTTGAGGAGCGCACGCGGGATTCTAGCATGATTGGTTTTGCTCTTTGTTTTGCTCTTTACTTGGTAAAAAATAAAAGAACTTAGGGATGCCTTTGGCTAGCTTCGCAATCGCCAAAGAAAAATTAATCTGGAACTCTGTCTCAGGGCTTACCGTCAATGGGTCATATCCAAATACCTGTCTCAAAATAATTTTTGTCTAGTTATGTTTAATGCAAAATGCTCTAAGATAACCACCTCTGTTTTTACAACCCTAGCTGCTGCTGCAGCTATTGTTACACCTTGGGCTAATATAACCCCTGCTGGGGCGCAGCTTTTTCCAGAGCAATCCCCAAGACCGACGCGATCGCCTAGAGAACGACAATATAACCCATCAAGATTGCCCAGTCGAAATTTAAATCTCGATCCCAATACTGTTCCTAGAGGATTTGTCATCCCTGTAGAATACGATGAGGAGAAGATATTGGTTACTCCAGAGGAAACTGTGCCTTTATCTTTGTATGTAGCTGCAGATATAAAAGACAACCGACGTAATATTCTCATACCCTACGGTAGCGAGATAATTGGCGAAATTCAACCCGATCGCAATCAATCTGGTTCTCTTTTTGTAGCACAAGAACTAGTTTTTCCCGACGGTAGGAGTCAATATCTTAATGCTGTTTCTCAGGTAGTAACCCGCAGAGAAACAGTGAAAAAAGGGGCGAATGCTGGAGAAATTCTTCAGGGTGCTGCTATCGGTGCTGCTGCTGCTACAGTGATAGCCGAGGTTTTTGGCGATATTGAATTTTTAGAAGTTTTGGGGGGTGCTGGTGCTGGCGCGATCGCGGGAGTGCTGTTGGGAGGAAACGAAGTTGAACTGGTTTCCATCGATCCCAACAACGATTTAAACTTAACTTTACAGGCCAATTTAGCAGTGCGCTAGGGCTTAATAAAGATTTTATTTTTCTGTAAAGTTATATTTGCTAGTCGAGTTGAAAAATGAAGGTGACTAGATCTCCTTTGCCCAAAGAAATGCGATCGCCAGAACGCAATCGATGCCGATTACCTTTGACTAGAGGAGCGTGGTTGACATAAGTCCCGTTGGAGCTTCCCGTATCTTCCATATAGTATGTATCTCCTTCAATCCTTATATCCGCATGAACTCGCGATACTACTTCCGAATCGGGAAATCCTGCCACATCTATATCTGGCGGGATTTGACCGTTGGGTTTGCCGATATGAACTACATCCACATTATCGGGTAGATCGATATTGGTATTGCTTTGCAGATGGAGCAAACTGGCTGTTTGAAGCTGTAGCTGAGTTGCGCCTGCAACACTGCCAACATTGCTCGCTCTGTGGGCGGGTTTTGGACTGGGAACTGGGGGAGGTTCTGGAGTACGCTCGACTGCTGGTTGGGGATTTGGAGGAGAAACATTAACATCTGTAGTTTCTATCTCTTGGGGACTGGCTGGAGTCTCGTCTAGATCGAAATCTAGATCGGGAGACTCTGCTTGCCAAGGCATATTTTCTTCTACGGCGTTGGAGATTTCACTTTCGACTGATAAATCCAAATTCTGCTCGGCAATAGGATTCATCATTTCCGTTTGCTCGATATTGCCAACAGCCTTTGGCTGTCCGAGGGTTAGATCTTCTTCCTCATCGTCCCAAGGACTATTAATAGGAGAAGACATGGAAGTTTCAGGCAAAATATCTGCTTCTGGTTGACCAATAGAAGTTGCTTGAGGAGCAGCTCCTTCTTTTAAAGATACATTGGGTATTTCGCCAAAGGCTGTATCTTCCATAGAGGCTGGGCTTGATGGATTTTCTGCCTGTAGATTGAAACCACACTGACCGCAGAAAGTAGCATCTGTTTGTACAGATGCTCCACAATTGGGACAGCTAGTGCTAGCTGGCAGAGGAGTATAACAATTTTCGCATTGCAGAGATCCTTCTGGATTTTGATGATTGCAACTGGGGCAAGTAATCATAGGTACTTTTAAACTTAACTAAAATCTAAACTATTACACTGTTAACGACATACAATATTTTGGCGTTTAAAGGAGAAGTTGCTAGATCTAAATAATGCGATCGGAAGTAATTAATTCCTACTTCCTCTCTTTAATCTAGCAATATAGTAGTGCTTTTTTTATCTCACTATACTACTGGGTTGGGTTGCTTTAAAAATATAGTTGTCTATTTATCAAACGTGATTTAATCGTCGATCTCTAATTCTGCTGCAGCATCGCGGTCTAATAACCACATCAATTCTCCCTGAGGTTGAATCGATCGCGATGGGTAATTTTGGGCATCTCCTTCTTCAGCAAATACTTCTTTGAGAGCGGGGCGTTTATTTTCTCCAGCCACCAAAAATAAAACACAACGAGCCTGATTGATTACAGGAAAAGTAAAAGTAATCCTGGGTTGACCGTCTTTTTCACCTACTGTAACCCACTCATCCGTTACTTCTAGCGCGGATGTATGGGGAAATAAGGATGCGGTATGTCCATCATCTCCCATACCCAATAGAATCAGATCGAAGGTGGGCAATTCCCCTGGTGAAGTTTGAAAAAACTGCTGCAATTCTCTTTGGTGTTGTTTTGCATCTCGATGGGGATCTCCTGCAGTAGTATTCATCGGATGAATATTGCCTTGAGGAATATCTATTCGGTCTAACCAAGCCGAGCGTGCCATCTTTTGATTGCTATTATCGTCCGTAGCAGGCACATATCTCTCATCTCCCCAGAAAATATGAATTTTTGACCAGGGCAAAGACTCCTGGGCTAAAGCTTCGTACAGAGGCTTGGGGGTGCTGCCTCCTGCTAAGGCAATAGTAAATCGATCTTGAGATTTTAAAGTCGATTCGATGCGAGCGAGGATTAGTTCGTGCGATCGCTCAATTAACGAGGGTTTGTCGGGCAACACTTCGATAATCCGATTCATAATAAATAATAGTTTTAAACTGTTGTTTGCGTTAAAAGCCTTGATATTTAGATAGATTTTAAAGCCATTAACTCGATAAATCGCGAAACTTAAGCAAATTTATTTGTTTTTTGGTCTCGATCGCTCTGTATTAGTTAACTCGTTCCTTTTGAATGTAAAATGTATTGCTAACAGTAGAGTAGATTATGCAAATGCAGTTTAAGAACCAAAAGTCAAGACTTGCAACAATTCTTTGTAAGCTTTACAACTTATAGATAAGTACTAACAAGTACACAAATTCAATTTATTAAAAATTATAGTTGTAAGGAGAGTAATTGCTCTGTGCTGCAACGCCTAAAGCAAGATTTAAAAAACGATCTTATTGCTGGACTATTGGTAGTAATCCCACTAGCCACAACTATTTGGCTGTCTGTATCTATAGCTAAGTGGGCGATCGATCTATTTACCCGCATACCAAAACAAATTAATCCCTTTGATGGATTAGATCCGTTTACGACCAACGTGCTTAATTTCTCTGTGGGGTTAGCAGTACCTTTATTAAGTATTTTAATTATTGGCTTGATGGCGCGGAATATTGTCGGTCGCTGGCTGCTGGACTTTGGGGAGCAGTTTCTTCAGGCTATTCCTTTGGCAGGCTCAGTATATAAAACCCTCAAGCAAATTTTAGAAACTCTTTTAGGCGACTCTAAAACTAAGTTTAGACGAGTGGTATTGGTAGAATATCCCCGTAAAGGAGTCTGGACAATGGGATTTGTTACGGGGAAAGTTAGCCCCCAACTACAGAGTCATCTCGTGCCAGAAATGATTAGCGTTTTTATTCCTACTACTCCCAATCCTACTTCAGGCTGGTATGCGATTGTCCCGATTGAGGAAGCGATCGACATTGATATCTCTATTGAAGACGCATTTAAGGTGCTAATTTCGGGTGGCATTGTTAGTCCCGAATCTCCTGCTATCAAAACGCCATCCATAACGGACAAATCTCGCCACAGCAAATCGTTGGATAATGCCTTGAGTACCCCTAAATCTGGATTTATTTCCATTGAAGATGAAGTTTAGGGTATGTCCTTACTGGCGTTGGTGATTTGATGTATGACGTATAAAGTGTTTCTGTTCCGAGCTTCTTAGCTCTTAGCTTTTGAGAAATGTGTATCAAGCAAATGAATCTAATTTTCATACCTTGATTCACCAACGCCTCCTTACTAAACGGTATAATAATCGGGCTTGGGATAAAGCTTTAGATACAAGCTTCAAATATCAACTTCAAAATCATTTTCCAAAATGGCTCTCCGCAAACAACCCCGCAGTATTGCTCGTGAATTGGCACTGTTGAGCATAAGTCAAATTACAACGAAAAAAAATCAGCTTAGTGCAGAAAATTTGGACGATCTGATTTCTGCTGCCATTCGTACTTTGATTGTTGAAGTACAAGACAACCTAGAAGCAGCTTCGGCTGAGATTAAGCGCGGTGAAGAGCGCATTTTGAGTAGCGAAACCAAAACTACAGAATTAAATGCTGCTAGGGCAATGGTACAAGAGGCAATTGTTCTATCCCAAACAGCTATCAATCGATTGGGTATGGCGATCGAGTTTCCTGAATTTTTGCAGCTTACTAGCAGAGAGCAAGTAAGGCAGTATGCTGCAGAATTGATCGTGACAGTTAACGATCGCACTGATGAAATTGGTAAGTCTTTGGAAAGTGTCTTGGTAGCTTGGCAACTCAGCCGTATAGCCCAAGTGGATCGGGATATTTTACGCATTGCAGTAGCAGAGATTCTTTATTTAGAAATCCCCGACAGAGTAGCTATTAATGAGTCGGTAGAGTTGGCCAAAAGATATTCAGATGAGGATGGATTTAGATTTATTAATGGTGTCTTGCGGAGATTGAGCGATCGCATCAAAGAGCAAGGAATAGATGCTATTGTTGCCGATTCAGCCAAGGCAGAAGTAGAAGCAGAAGTAAAAACAGAAGCAGAAGCACAAACAAACACCAGCGTTTCTCAGACATCAGAAACATCTGAAACCGCAACAGCCCAAACCGCGCCCCAAAAGGTTATTAAATCTATACCAATTATCAAACAAACTAAGAGCGATCGCGATTAATTAGATTAGGGCGTAATTTTGAGGATTGAAGTATTGCGATATATATAGCTAGTTATTAAATATATCGAATAAGGATGGGGTTCTTCTCTCTTCCTCGTATTCATAATCTCCTTGATGTTGGCGTTCGATTTCTTGACGACGGCGATCCCCGTCTCGATAAATCCTTCCCCTTTCGTACTCGCGATCGCGATATTCTACATCTCGATATTCGTCCTCGTATTCATAATCTCCTCGATGTTGGCGTTCGATTTCTTGACGACGGCGATCCGCGTCTCGATAAATCCTTCCCTCTTCGTACTCGCGATCGCACTCCCTCGCCCTTTGTTCGTCGCAATCATGATGGTGATGATAGCCTCGATCGCGATAATGGGTTTCAGTTTCGCGATCGATACCAATATCTCTCAAACGATGTTTGTCCCGTTGGCGATTTGCATCTCTACTATAATCAGATTCATATTCTCTTCTATCCGCTATGTAAGAGCGATCGCTTTTAAGATTTTGAATGAGTACGGGCGATCGCTTGACTGCGGTAAAATCTGTGGTTTCTGTGTTAATACAAGCATTAACTGATAAAGATAGAACGACACTACAGATAGTTGATAACATAACGATTTGGGAGTTTAATACTTATATATAACGTCTTTCCAATTCACATCAGGCGTATTAGATCCATGGGCATAAGTCATTTCATTGAACATTTATCATTTTTCGCGAGTTCAATGTTTAATGTTCGCGAGTCCAATGTTTAGTCTTGAGTTATCATAAGTTTTTGACAAATGACGACCTTGGTAAATCAAGGTATGACTTTCAAAGCTGCGCAACATCAATTAAATCAAAAGGCTAAAAGCTAAAAGCTGCAAAACGTAATGTTAAATGCCTCATCACTTAAATGACCAACGCCCAATTGACTAATAACAAATAACAAAAAACCATTAAATGAATGATACCCGTTCTCCCAACTGCAGGAGGTCTATTAAATAACGACGCATTTAAACAATATCAATATCTTGAGAAACAACAAAATCGCGATCGTCGTCCACTAGTACGGCAAAAGGCTCATCATCAAATAAAATTTCTCCCGAACTCGAATCAAAATCAAAGCGATCTATTTCATCTGTATCAATATCAAAACCTTCTGCATTAATTTCTATCTTGTCTCCTTCTTCGTAGAAAAAGTCTTCTATAATATCTACCTGAGACTCGTATAAGCTAGAAAAAACAAAAGTATCCGCACCTAAACCACCATTGAGGATATCTTCTCCCCTTTGTCCTTCTAAGATATCATCACCTTCATCGCCAGATAGAGTATCTACCCCTCTACCGCCCAATAGAGTATCGTTATCTAGTCTGCCGTATAGTTCGTCATTGCCATCATCGCCCTGTAGAGTGTCGTCATCTTGACCGCCAAAGATAATATCGTCGCCATCTTCTCCCGATAGCTGGTCGTCTCCACTCTCGCCAAACAAGGTATCGTCATCGTCAGAACCAAAGAGAAAATCATCCCCCGACTCGCCATAGATGAGATCGTTCCCAGTTCCACCATCTAAAGTGTCATCCCCATCTTGACCCCCGTAAAGAGTGTCATCGCTTCTTCCACCCAATATCTCATCATCGCCATAACCGCCGAGAATAGTGTCGAGACCGATATCTCCCTGTAAAACATCGTCTCCTTCATCGCCGTCTATGTAATCGTCCCCAGAACCGCCAATGATGGTATCCTCGCCTTCAGAACCATAAAGCGTATCATCGCCGAGATAACCATCAATAATATCATCTCCTTCAAGACCATCTATTTCATCATCTTCTGAGCTTAAGGGAAAAATTAATCTTAGATCTTCGCTTTCGGGAGTACCTTTAAAGTCAGCCATAATAATTCTCTTGTTTTAAGTATTAGTAGAAATCGATTATTTGCCGTGCTTAATATTTTTTTGATTTCTACGGTTTTCACTTTAGAGAAGGAAAATAAAAAATATGGTAAAGCTATTTGAGTTATTTTATTATCAATATCTTTACTTTTAAAATGCTTGAAATATCGGCATCAGACGTACAGTTTATAAAAAAGTTCCCATTCTTTTATAAAAATACAATCCAATTTTATTCAGAAAATATTTATAAATTAAATACTAAATACTAAGACGATTAAACATCAAAATATAGATTACTTGGTAATAATTAAATTAGTTTCGATAACGGCGATCGCATTTTAAAACTTCTCAAAACAACCTGAATCTGAAACCATCAACTCGTACAGAAATAATGCAAGTTTGACGGTAATTAATCTCAAATATTGGGGAATTCTAGGATAAGACTTATGCGCATAAATCATTCGCGTAGTGGATGTAATGACAAAAGACGAAAAACAAAGGACAAAAGACCATAAACTTTGGATTGTCAAAATCATTCATGCAAGAAGTCTATAGTAGTATATCTCAAGAGAATTGACATGAATTCCCTGCCTCCCCAATGTTCTGAGTTATCCCAGAATGTAAACAATATCTTAGATTTAATTCCACAAGTACCCAATATTGAACGAAAAGATACTCTAGCCGTAGAAGCATCTCTCAAAAAAGCGATCGCACCAAAGTTTGAGATAGTCTTTGCAGGGGCGTTTAGTGCGGGAAAATCGATGCTGATTAATGCGCTATTAGAAAGAGAATTGCTTTATAGTGCCGGCCGAACTTACCTATAGTAAAATCGAACATCCCGATACTTCGGCAGTAATTTGCGTACTCAAAGCTGCTGCGACTGGAGAAATGACTTCAGAAGAAACCGAGTTACTAGAAAATATGAAGTCGAATTTAGGGATACGCGATCGCGTTTTTTATGTCTTTAATCGGATCGATCGAACTTGGTATGTCTCACAACTCAGACAGCGTTTAAATGATTTGATTGATACCCAGTTTAAAGATACCAAACGAATATACAAAACTAGTGGCTTATTAGGCTTTTATGGCAGTCAAATTAAATCTAGCAGCAGTAGCGATTGCGAAGCTAGCCGAAGGCATCGCTTTGGTTTAGATTCTATTTTTGCCGATAGTGTTAAAAATGTCGGGGGAGAAGAAGAAACACCCCAGTTTGTTAGTGAGTTTAATAATTACTGTGCTAGTTCTGGTAAACTCACTCACAGTAATTTTAGGATATCCGTCAATAGTTACGAAACCCCTAATTAAAACTATACTCGCATCCTCAATGAATACGGCACGCCCTTAATCGAACAGTTAATTACAGATAGTGGTATAGAAGAATTTCGCAGTGCCATAACTCGCTACCTAACAGAAGAAAAACGCCCCCAGCTATTTATCAACCTAGCAGAAGATCTTAAACCGATTTGTCTCAATTTAAAACAGCATTATCTCCAGCGACTACAAGAGTTAGATAACCAACCCCATGAAATAGAGTCGATGAAGACTCAAGAGTTGGTATTACTCAATCAAAAGCTAGGAGATATAGGCAAAGAATATTATCAACAGATCGAACAAGAAGTAAATTCCGTTGTTACCAATCAAGATTCATTATTTGAATCAGATTTCCAAAAACTCAAAGCGCAAATGGTAAGCCGTTTGGATGAATTATTACAAACTTTCTCTGTTAGAGATGCTTATAGTCGCGCCACCCTATCCCATCCCCGTCATGCTACCGCACCTTTAATTGCAGTGTTGGTAGAGGCTTTATATTATCTCGCCGATGAGTTAGAAGATACTTTGGTTGCAGGTTCGCAAACAATAATTCACAACTTTTGTCAGCGTTTGCGCGATCGCACTAAACAACAGCAATACTATCGCGATTTAGATCGATTGCTCAATGAGGATACGGGAATTGTAGAACAGATCGATCGATTAGAAACCCAATTAATTCATGCCTTAGTTAGTGAAGCCAAAACAGAATGCGATCGCTATGTACGAGAAAGCCCGCGTTTTTATGATGAAGGAACATTCTCAATCTATCAGTTTCGCCAAACATTACAACAAACTTCCCAAGGATATGATTGCGCCAGCATGGTAAAAGCCGAACCCGCTATTCGCCAGCTATTAAAGCTAGATTTTGAACCAAAAGTTTCTGCTACAATCAGACGCAATTTCCGTCAGACAA
>CAYXWE010000025.1:0-12591 GCA_964468145.1 uncultured Pleurocapsa sp. | reverse complement strand
TATTCTGCTATACAAACAATATCTTCATCGTTTTTTTTGCCAACGGCGAGATACTTTAGCTGTCCTTTATCATAAGCTTGTTGAAAATTGTCTGAAACCATTTCGCATCTGCGTTGAGGAGAAAGATCGCTATCGGAATCTTTAACCCAATCAGTCTTCCAATAAATTACAGGAACATCACCGCGAGATGTTCTGGCAACAGTCATTGGTATATCTCTCCAAGCACCACATATAAATTGTGTTTCTTTATTTTCTTGGGCATTGACTGGATTTATTCCCGCTAAAAGGCTGGCAAAACTCACCGATATTAATGAAGCCAAGTATTGAGATTTCATAAGCAAAACTACTTTTAAATATATCGCTTACGTATTTTTACCAGCAAATCAGCAGAATACCGCAATAATACATTATATTTTTATACACTAAAAAACAATTTAAAATCTTCGCAATATAATATTTAATACTGGTGAATAATATTCAAAAATATTCAAAAGGGATCGACAACTTCTCTATCTGTTCTCTCTGTTGATTCTCAAAGCACTCTTACCTATTGCCCGATCGCGCAATGGATAATTAAAGTAGATATTACAAGTTATGAGAGTGTTGTTGCGTTTTATTATTATTAAATTAACCTAATCTATAATTGCCTAAATTGTTATATCTATATTTTTATGAATCCGATAACGTTTTTAACATTAGTAGCAGGATTAGTATTATTGGTAATTGGTGCAGAGTTTTTAGTTAAGGGTGCATCCAAAATTGCTGCAATTTTAAAAATTTCTCCTCTCATTATCGGATTAACAATCGTCGCCTACGGTACGAGTGCGCCAGAAATGTCGGTCAGTATTATGTCTACTTATTCTGGTCAAGGTGACATTGCTGTGGGTAATGTAGTCGGCAGTAATATCTGTAATATTTTATTAGTACTGGGAATGTCTTCGGTAGTCGCGCCTTTACTGGTGACCAAGCAAATTATTCGCTCGGATGTGCCAATTATGATTGGGGTTTCTTTACTGTTATTGATGTTTGGTTTAGACGGTCAAATTAGTAGAGTTGATGGCATTATTTTATTTGTTTTAGGCGCGCTATATACCCTATCTCTCATTTATCAAAGTAGCAAACAGGGTGCAGAACAAGATGAATTTGCCGAAGAATATGGTTTTTCGGGAGAAGTTACCGCTGCACTATGGCTAAAAAATATAATGTTTGTCATTGGAGGTTCTATTTTATTAATTTTAGGTTCGCGTTTTTTAGTAAAATCTGCGGTAGCGATCGCGACAGGTTTTGGCGTTAGCGAATTATTAATTGGTTTAACTATTGTGGCGTTTGGCACGTCGTTACCAGAGTTGGCGACTTCGGTAGTAGCTAGTTTCCGTGGGGAAACAGATATTGCAGTGGGCAATGTTTTGGGTAGTAATATTTTTAATATCTTGGCGGTGTTAGGAATTGCAGGGGCTTTATCTCCTGCAGGAATTGGGGTCAACCAAAGTATAATTCAGTTCGATTTGCTTGTGGCGATCGCCGTAGCCTTTACCTGTCTGCCGATTTTTTATTCTGGTAAGCGGATCGATCGCTGGGAAGGGTTATTATTTCTCTTCTATTATTTAGCATATAATGGCTACTTAATTCTCAGCGCGATCGATTCTCAGATTTTACCTACTTATACTGCGATCTTGGTTTATGGTGCAATACCTTTAACCCTTGTCGGTCTAATCATCGCGATCGTCGTAGAAAAAAGAGCAGAAAAAAAGCGGAAAATCAAAAGCTAATAACTAATAACTAATAACTAATAACTAATAACTAATAACTAATAACTAATAACAGCAACGCCCTCAAGGTGTAATTTCTTTGACTGCTACAAATCCTTCTTCTACTGTCGGTGGAGAATGTTGGAGGTCATCATAGTCAAGATCGATCGCATAATTGGGTACGCTTGGCGATCGCCTTTTATTCCAGTATTTACAAACATTGACGGGTGTTTTAATCCACCAAGCAATCCACTCACAATCGCGATCGCTGACCTTATCCAAAAAAGAATTTCTCCGATCTAAGCGAACATTAGTAGCATCATAAATGACAGTTTGCTCGTAATTCATGGCTAACCTAACATCTTCGATTATTAGATCTTCGATACGATTCCAATCTTGTTTAATTGGCTTATCGCCATACAATCTCGATCGGATAGTATCGCAAGAAACGATAACAGAATTGGGGATTTGTTGATTTAATTGTCGAGCAAAAGTTGATTTACCGCTACTAGGTAGACCAACTAGAAGATGACAAAGTATGGGCTGGGTCACATTCGTTAGCAAAATCGATAACTATATTGTAGAGCTTGACTGCTATAGGCGCGATCGCGTTTTTTGGGGATTGTATCAAACTCCAACAACACCTTAAAAACTAGAGCGTGTCGTCAATTAACAAAAAGAGCTTTTTTCGGTCTTTTAACGACCTACTTCGTCGAAAAACAACCTCAGTAGCGATGCTACTCAGAACGTTTTTCTTCTTGTATCTCGCTAAAATACGCTTCAAAAGCGTTCTTCCCCTTAATTGATGACACGCCCTAGAGATTCATTACATCTCCCATTAACCAAGCAGTAATAATTAACAACAAAATTGACACAGACAAATCGAGAGTTTTGGGGGTCAGCTTCTTTGATAGCCAGTAGCCGATAGAAACTCCAACTAAGCTGGTTGCAATCAAGGCTAAAGCTGCACCAGCAAATACTATCCAAGGTGCTTGAGACTCCGCAGCCATTAATAAAGTGACTAGCTGGGTTTTGTCGCCCATTTCTGCCAAAAATATTGTGATAAAAGTAGAGCTAAAGACTACCCAGAAATTGTTTTGTTTATCCTGCTGTCCATTGGGTTTTGTCTCTAATGCTGTGCTGGGTGCATCTGATTCTATAGCTTGAGGCTCGCTAGTTTCCATGGGGATGTGTGATTTAATTTACCCAATTTTACCAAAAGCTTTGAGGTATAAGTCAACCTTTAAGAGACTGATGGCTTATATCTGTAGCTAATTAACGTGAGATAATATGACTTAATAGGCTAGAAGCTACCAACTAACTTCAATTTACACCAAGCATATTTATGCCTTTTTTCCATCAAGACGAACAGTTAGCCAGTATTGCTCGAGATATCTTACAGACAACCAATGAGAAGTTCTCGACTTTAACCAGAGATAAAATTGCCCTAACCTGGATTGTCTACAAAGAACCAGTCATAGTGAATACTGGGGGTGCTTTGTCTGCTGCTGAATTTTGGAAATATCCGATCGAGGGTTTTAGCTATCGGGGAATGGAAAGAATTTATCCTGCTAGTGTAGTCAAGCTATTTTATTTAGTCGCGATCGAGGAATGGTTTAATGGCAAGATGGTAGCTGAGTCGTTGGAGTTGAATCGAGCAATTCGCGATGCAATTGTCGAGTCGAGTAATGATGCTACTAGTTTGATTGTCGATGTTTTAACGGGGACAACTAGCGGTCCAGAATTACCCGCAAAACCCTTTGAAACCTGGCAAAAACAACGCAACATAGTCAATCGTTATTTTCAATCTTTGGGCTGGTCGGAATTAGAGAGTATCAACGCCAATCAAAAAACTTGGTGCGACGGTGCTTATGGTCGAGAGCGAGCATTTCTGGGAGAATTTATGGAAAATCGCAATATGCTGACTACCAATGCAGTATCTAGACTATTGCACAGTATTATTGGTGGTGTGGCTGTTTCAGCAGAGCGATCGCAAAAGATGATGCAGCTACTCAAACGCAGTCTCAATCAAGATGATTTTGTCGATTGCGATGGAGAAAATCAGATTACAGGCTTTATTGGCGAAGGTTTGCCCGCAGATGCTCGGATTTGGTCGAAAGCGGGGTGGATGAGTCGCGTGCGGAATGATTGCGCTTATGTAGAGATTCCCAATTTACCGCCCTATCTATTAACAATTTTCACTGAAGGGGAAGAAAATGCTCGTAACAAGAAAATAATACCATTTATTTCTAGGGCGATCGCTAAAGCAGTGGAATTATTGTAGAAGTAATGTTGGTTGTTGGTTGTTGGTTGTTAGTCATTAGTCAGTTGACAAACAACACACAACGTTAACTTGTCACAAATGGCTGTTCCCTGTTCCCCATTCCCTGTTCATTTCAACCAACATCTAAAAACTAACGGTTTCAAACTAGATGCGGTTTAACTATTTTTAGCTGTTTTTTAGAGAAAACTGAAATGCTTCAAGCCTTCAAGGATACCACCCGCGCATATAGACTGAGCCAAATACAGATTATTGCTTTTGTTATTCTCGTACCAATCAAGTAGTTCGGGTTTGGCATTACTGACAATTAAACCTTTTTCGCGACCTTGAAACATAGAAATATCATTACCAGAATCACCGCAGACAATGGTTTTCTCGGCGGGAATGTCCCATTTTTGACGTAAAAATTTTACTGCTAAACCTTTATTGCCATTGCAGGGTAGTACGTCTAGGTCTTGACCAGCACTATAAATTAGTTTAACATCGTATCCTTTTTTATTGAGGGCTGCTTTTAACTGAGGAAGCACATCATTAGCCACAGCTTGAGCCAGATAGTAGCTGATTTTAAAAGGATTTTGTTCTGATTTAGGCTGTGATTGTAATTCAGGAAACTGGCTGGCTGTATCTACTATTTCTTGTCTATCCCAACCCTGACTGAGGATTTTTGCCCATTCTGGGTCATATTCTTGTTGATTGTCATCAAAGTACATCTCTGTTCCTACAGAAGTAATTAACGCATCTGGCTGTAACAAAGATTTTGCCTCTGCCAATAAACGATATAGATAAAGCGATCTCCCTGTAGCATAGACAATTTTACTATTGTACTGTTGGCGATGATTGGCTAACTCTTGATTTAGGCTAGCTAAAGCTAGATCGTCGCCGACGAGAGTATTATCTAAATCCGTTACAAATAAAAATGGACTCATATTGGGAGCATTCATAAGAAATAGTCAAACTACAAACAGAGGGATAGTTGATTTTAAATGTACATAATCATATAAGCATTGTGTTTAGTACATCAGGAAAATAGTTGTCTGACCTTAGAAGATATTTTACTATTTAACCTTCATTAGTCTAAAACAAGTACGAAATTAATTCTTCTCTATTATGCTCAAAAAAGATTGAATGTCTTGCGATCGAACATAAATACATTTTTTGACTCCAATAATCAAACTATTGGCGAAATTAATTTTACTCTTTACAATCCCTAACTCAAGCTGGTTAGCTGGAGAGTGATTGAGATTGTGTTTTTGTGCAAGCAAGGGGATTGATATTTTGGGTGTAGAACTTCGTAGTTATGTATATTTGGATAGATTGCAATCCCAGCACGCAGCCTATATTGGCACTGTGTCCCTAGGATTTTTACCTCTGCCTGGGGATGCTTCTTTGTGGATTGAAATTTCTCCTGGTATTGAGATCAATCGCATCACCGATGTTGCTCTCAAATCTGCAGTAGTTCGCCCAGGAGTCCAGTTTGTGGAGAGATTGTACGGACTATTGGAAATCCATGCTAGCAAACAAGGAGAAGTCAAAGCAGCAGGAAGAGCTATTTTAGAGACATTAGGAGTCAAGCAGCAAGATAGCCTCAAGCCCAAGGTAGTGTCAAGTCAAATTATCCGTAATATAGATCCCTATCAGGCTCAATTAGTCAATCGCGACTGTCGGGGACAAATGCTTTTGGCTGGACAAACTCTATATGTTTTGGAAGTACAACCCGCAGCTTATGCTTCTCTAGCTGCCAATGAAGCAGAGAAAGCAGCTTTAATTAATATTCTCAAGGTAACAGCAATTGGTAGCTTTGGCAGACTTTATTTGGGTGGAGAAGAACGAGATATTATTGCAGGCTCGGCAGCAGCCCTAGCAGCCATAGAAAGCGTGCGCGGTAGAGAAGCTTTGAAGATTAAAAAAGAATAAAATTGCTGCTTTAAAAGAGATAATAGTAAAGAAATCAAGAGATAGCGATCGCAAGGTAGGTTAAGTTAGTGGCAAACATCGAGCATCTGACAAAATTAAAGCAGGGAGCATCCAGTTGGCTGGATTGGCTCGATCGCTTCGAGCGACCAGCGATCGATCTGATTGATGCCAATCTTCGCGGTGTTAATTTGTCTCGAATCTATCTGGTTAAAGCTAATTTGCAGGGTGCAGATTTGACCGATACTCTGTTGTCTGAAGCTAATTTGACAGGGGCTAATTTGCAAGGGGCAGAATTAATTAGTAGCGATTTACGACAAACTAATTTAACGGGAGCTAATTTACGATCGGCTTATTTGGTCGATGCGGATCTCGAACAGGCTAATTTAATCGGTTCGGATTTACGCTCGGTTCGGGGAAGATCGGCAAATTTTCGTTTGTGCAATCTTATTGGTACTTCGATGAGTCTGGCACAACTGCGTGGGGCTAACTTTACTCAAGCGCAATTAAATCGAGCCAATCTCAGTGAAAGCGCATTGGCATCGGCTAGTTTTGATTTAGCAGATCTGTCGGGGGCTAGTTTATTTGAAACGGAATTACAGTCTGCTAGTTTTTATCATGCCAATCTGTATCGAGTCAGTGCAGTAGGCTCTCATCTGGCTCATAGTTATTTGGTAGGCAGCAATTTTTTAGAAGCTAACTTGACCCATTGCGATCTGCGTTGGGCAAATCTCAGCTATGCTAACCTACAAACTACTAATTTGCTTCAGGCTAAACTAAGAGGCACGAATTTGACAAAAGCAAATTTAATAGGAGCTAATCTTCAAGGCGCAAATCTACGGGGGGCAGTCTTTACTAAAGCTAATTTGTGCCAGGCAAATTTAAAGGATGCAGATATTGAAGATACGATTTTTGACAAGGCAAATTTAACTAGAACAATTATGCCCGATGGGACGGTTCATTATTAGGTGACAATTAAACAATATAAGATCTGACTCCCGAACGGTCTACATTGCAGAGTAGTTTGGCTATTTTAGTATTTGACTTTGGTTCGATCCAGTCTGGAGCGATTTCGGCTAAAGGTACGAGAACAAAAGCTCTTTCTATCATGCGGGGATGAGGAATAGTTAAATTGGGAGTATCCATAACTAAATCTCCATACAATAGTAAATCTAGATCTAAAGTTCTCGGCTGTAATGTACCTTTGTTGGTTCTGCCAAATTGAACTTCTGTAGCTTGTAAAATAGCTAACAGTTCTTCGGGACTTTGGGCTGCACTTAGCAAGGCGCAACCGTTGAGGTAGTCTGGCTGCGGTTGGGAAGTGCCAACAGGTTTAGTTTGATACCAGCTAGAAGTCGCCTCCAAAACTATACCTGGGATTTGATTTAATACTGCCAAAGATTGTTCTAAGGTATCTAAAGAATTACCTTGATTGCTGCCTAGAGCGATCGCACATTTGACCATAATTAAAATTAATTAATCAAAACCTCTACAAAATTAATCTTAAATCTTGACATCAAGAAAAATTGCTTTTTCCTAATAAAAGTGGACGAATTAAGATTTTTGCTTTAAAAAACATACAGAACTATCCAAAAACCTTTCTATCCTAAAATTTTGCTCTTAGGTGATTATACAAAAATGATGGGAGCGACGAAATTTCCCACATTGAGTTGCGATCCTAATTTTGCGTTCTTTATCAAAGCTTATGATTGTTTCTCAACTGTGTGTTTATCCTCTAAAATCTGGTCGAGCAATTGAGTTACCCCAAGCAGAAATCAAAACTCAAGGTTTTGTAGGCGATCGCGAAATGATGCTCGTTTCGGGAAGCGGTAAGTTTATTACTCAAAGGCAATTCCCTCAATTGGCAAAAATAAAAGTAGAAATTGCAGGGCAAAATCTTACTTTTCAACTGGAAGATAATAGTTTTCCTAGTTTGACTTTTACTCCCACTTTGGATGGCGCAGCAATAGAAGTAGAAATCTGGGGCGATCGCTTGCTTGCAATAGACCAAGGAAATGAAGTAGCTCGATGGTTTGGCGGGTTTTTAAATCTCGATGCGACCAAAGTTTGTCGTTTGGTTAAACAGTCTCCCGAACATCTACGGGCGATCGCCAACCAGTATCCTAGCAAAGACGAACATTCTATTGGTTTCGTAGATAATTATCCTGTGATGCTTACGGCAACAGCATCTTTAGAAGAATTGAATCAAAGAATTCTTGAGATTCATCTTTCACAACAACAAGCTATTTCGATGAATCGTTTTCGTCCCAACATTGTCATTGAAACTACCGAGCCTTTTATTGAAGATCGCTGGCGTTTGATTCAAATTGGCGAAATTCAGTTTCAGGTAGCAAAACCCTGTAGTCGCTGTATCATGACTACTATCGATCCGCAAAAGGGCGAGAAAGATCGATTAAAAGAACCCCTTAATACACTAGGAACTTTTAGACAGCTCAGTGAAAAAGGGGTGATGTTTGGCGTTAATACCATTCCTCGAAATGAGGGTATTATTAGATTAGGCGATCGCCTGCAGGTACTAGAAATTAGAAATTAGTAATTTAGTCATCTGCTTCGGCTATTGGTTGCGCTTGGGCATTTTGAGCAGCAATAATGGCACGTTTTTTGAGCTTGATGGTTAAATAACGAATTGCATCTTCACTCAAGCGCATCATCCTTTCTAAAGGCGCGATCTGACTGCCATCAGCTTGATAATTCATTTGGACATAAATACCGTCTAAATATTTACCGACGGGATAAGCTAGTCTTCTTTTGCCTTTTACTTGTACTTCTAGATTCTCTGCACCGTTCTCGCTGAGATAATCTTTGTATTTGTTTACAGAATCTCCTACCCGATCTTCAGACAGATCGGGACGAAGAATGTACATCATTTCGTAGCTATTACTCATTTGGTTATTCCTTGTGGACAATGGGGCTTCTTTAAATTTTCGCTCAATTTGATTGGGCAGCAAACTTAGAAGCAAGGAATTACAATCTTACTATCACCTGATACCCGATCGCTAGTATCCGAGTTTTTTTTGACTAGATTGGACTAGATCGATTTCAAATTAAGCGAGCTTCTCGGCATTATTGTAAAGTGAGATTTGAGTTTATTTTTTCGAGCGTCACTCTTTAAGTTTGTTATGGCACAACGCTATGTCCGCATCAAAACCAATCGCGAGCAGATTTATTACGGTTTGCTACAAGCCAATCGCAATGTAGTTATTTATGATGCTCCACCTTGGTTAGGAGGACAAGCTACCGATCTCGAACAAAAGCCAGATACCTACGAATTGCTTGCTCCTTGTGTACCTTCTAAAATCGTGGCAGTAGGTAAAAATTATCTCAAGCACGCAGCAGAAATGGGTACTCCAGTACCACAAGAACCTCTTTTATTTCTCAAGCCACCAACAACTGTTATTGCTGACGGTCAAAATATTCACTATCCTCTTCAGTCTCAACGGGTTGACTATGAAGGAGAATTGGCTTTAATTATTGGCGATCGCACCCAACAAGTAAATCCCGAACAAGCTGCCAAAAGCATTTGGGGTTATACTATTGCCAATGACGTTACCGCCAGAGATTTGCAAAAAAAAGACGGTCAATGGACAAGAGCGAAGGGTTTCGATACTTTTTGTCCTTTAGGGCCTTGGATTGTGCGAGAATTGAGCGTTGAAGCTAGAATTCAAACATTTTTAAATGATAGCGACGAACCCAATCAATCCGCTTCGATTTCAGATATGGTATTTTTACCTGAAATTTTAGTTTCCTACATTTCCCACGTCATGACTCTCGTCCCAGGAGATATTATTTTGACAGGGACTCCTGAAGGAATTGCTCCCATGCAGCCAGGAGACACAGTCAGAATTGAAATTGAAGGTATTGGCAGCTTGTCCAATCAAATTATCGTTAGTAGTAATGTAATTGGTTAACTTATACTGTTAGCGTACTTGGTCGTAAACGAACTTTGAGAAGTTAGGAATTTCTGGATATCTTCCTAAAATACATTGCACCATGCAATAAATACAAATTGGGGTAGCAATTAAAAAAGTTATACCGCCAATCGTACTCATTATTGAACCCAGCGCGCTCAATTGAGTAACCAAAATTTGCACTAAGGATAGAGCAATACCAATCAAAATCGACTGCATCGTATTGAAGCGAATAAAATAGCTGATTCTTTCATTTTGAACCACGGCTATTATTAAAACAAAAAAGATGACCAGACTGCCAAATCCACCTGGAATCGCCGTTCCGACTATGGCATAAATAAGAGTAACGGGAATCAATAATATGCCCAAAAAACTAATCAATGGAGATAATACAGGAGCTAAAGCAGGAACTATGGACAATAACATTGCTCCAAAAAAGAATGCGTCCTTAAGGGCAAAAAGATAGACAACCGCTCCAAAAAAACGATCTTTGTTGTCTGTTAAAGCACGTCTTCCCATAAAAGTATTTCCTTTAACTAAAAATTAACTTAAGCAGTGGATATAGATATTATAAGTTTATAAGTTTTTGACAAACGACAAATGACAAAAAACTATTAATTCAATTTACTTGAGTAACATTAAAACCCATTTCGCATCTATAAATTTTTGTCTGCTTGGGAGTTGAGTCTTGTAGAGCTTTTCCGCATTTAAGTTGACCGCTACGCCATCTCGGTAAACCACTCCCGTCTGCCATTAAGCAACCTTGACATACTTGCTCGGCAGCAAAGATTTGTTCATCTGTAATCATAACTATCATCTTGGTTAATCCCCCAGAATATTTGGCTTACAATTATAATTTTAGATTCTTTTTTACTGTTATTCAAAGTAGTTAGTATTTAGCGGGCGTAACCAAGGGCAAAGAGGAATAAGTTTACTAATTACTAATTACTCGTTACTCGTTACTTATTACTTGTGACAGTCCTACGTCGCTCTACAATCGGGTGGAGTTCACCCACTCCTACAAATTGAACTAATAACTAATGACTAATGACTAATAACTACCGCGCAGCCGTTTATGACTTTTGCCGACTGACAAAATTGATGCGATCGCTCAATAAAGAAATTGTCTGATTGAGTTGCCGATCTTTTCTTAGTTGCTTAGAGATTTTGTCGCAGCTATACATCACTGTAGTATGGTCTTTGCCCCCAAACTTTTCGCCAATGCGGGGTAAACTTAAGTCGGTATGCTGGCGCATAAGATACATAGCGATCTGTCTGGCTCGACTAATTTCGCGACGACGGGAACTACTTTTAAGATCTTCGATGGAGATATTAAGAATTTCGGCTGCTACATCCAAAATTGTCTCAGGAGAAGCATTAATTTGTTCTACTTTAGGATTTAGCACCGCAGCAATGTTTTCTACAGTCATGGGCAAACCAGAAATAGAAATATACGCCACCGCCCTAATTAATGCCCCTTCTAATTCGCGAATATTGGAGGTGTACTGACTGGCAATATATTCGATCGCTTCTTTGGGCAAACGGACATTTTCATATTCTGCTTTTTTTTGTAAAATTGCCATCCTAGTTTCTAGATCTGGAACTTGCACGTCTGCAATCAAACCCATAGAAAAACGAGAACTCAAACGCTCTTGCAGTTTGGGGATCTGATGGGGCGGGCGATCGCTTGCCAGTACTACCTGTTTTCCCGCTTCGTGGAGGGTATTAAAGGTATGAAAAAATTCTTCTTGGGTATATTCTTTACCCTCGATAAATTGAATATCGTCTACCAGCAAAATATCTGCGGTGCGATAGTGTTCTCGAAATGATTGAATACTATCGTTGCGAATTGCTGCAATCAAGTCATTGGTAAATTGTTCTGTCGAGACATAAAAAACTCTGGCGTTACTATTAATATCTAGATGATAATGCCCGATCGCCTGCATCAAATGAGTTTTACCCAATCCTACTCCCCCACATAGAAACAAAGGGTTAAAATCTCGCCCAGGGGATTCTGCCACTGCCAAAGAGGCTGCGTGTACCATGCGATTGGTAGGGCCTACAACAAAGCTATAAAAAGTGTATTTGGGGTTTAACTGAATTGGTTTGAGAGTGTTTCTGGTGGCACTAGAAAACCTATTTTCTAGAAGCAAAGAAGAAGCGCGATCGTCCATCAAAAATGATATGTCTTCTCCTCGATCGGATGTCAAACGGATTTCTAAAGGATGACCGATGATTTCTACTACTACATCACTAATGATTTTGACATAGTGCTTTTGAATATGATTCATCACAAAAGCATTGGGAGTAAGTAGGGTGAAGCAATCGGATTTTAAGTTTTTGATAGTGGCGTTTTTAATCCAAGTCTCAAAGGTAGGGCGACTCAGCCTAGCTTCCAGCCTTTCTGAAATCTGTTTCCATAGTTGTTCCGCCGAAATTGCCACTCTATTTATTCATTGGTATTGTTGATTAGAAGATTCTATCAGTTGAGTCGAATCTAAAACCGATCTTATTTTGCTTCGTTGATAATTCTTAAGTTACAAATGTATTGGTTGTTGGTTGTTGGTCATTGGTTGTTGGTCATTGGTTGTTGGTCATTGGTGGCTAGTAGTTTATTTGAACCAAAGCTAATAATTTTTTATCCAGCAGAAGGATCGACGCGATCGATTACACAGCAAATAATTAACCATAAACCCAGCAATTCTCATTTTGAAAAAAAAGG
>CAYXWE010000024.1:0-12942 GCA_964468145.1 uncultured Pleurocapsa sp. | reverse complement strand
ACATTCTTTAATCCTCGCTTAATAAAAATTTATATTTCTGTATTTTTAATTAAGATTTTAGAACACAAAATCCCATTATGCTCTGCAAAGGTGGGAAAAGTTATTAGTTTTTGGGTATTAATTATTTGCCTGGGGATCGCCTCGATCAATAAGCACCATTGTTTTTGGGAAAAACAATTACACCAATAGTTTTATAAACAATCCATAAATCTAACAGCCAATTATGGCTAGTAGCATAATATGCATCTATTTGTACTCTTTTGGGGTAGGGAATATCGTTACGACCAGATACTTGCCACAGACCAGTAATACCAGGTTTAATTGTCAGTACAGTATCGATTTTGCGACCGTATTTAGGCAATTCTTCCCGAACCAGGGGTCTTGGTCCTACTACGCTCATCTCTCCTTTTAGTACGTTCCAAAATTGGGGAAATTCGTCGAGGCTAGTCAAACGGAGAAATTTGCCGATTTTGGTGATTCGAGGATCTTGCTTGAGTTTATGGGTATCTTGAAACTCTTGGCGCATTTGTGGGGAATCTTCCATAATCGTTTCTAGCATGGTATCTGCACGATCGACCATCGTTCTAAACTTGATACAGTTAAAGGGTTGACGATCTTTGCCAACTCTTTGTTGAACATAAAAAATTGGCCCTTTAGAATTAAGAGCGATCGCAACAATTAAGATTAAATATACGGGAGAAAATATAGTTAGGATCGATAAGGCAAAAACTATATCAAATATACGTTTGGCAAGATTTCCGTTGAAAGTAGAGGAAAATAGGTTCAATCGACTAAGATTGAATAAAGGTTGAAAACCTTTTCTGACTAGTCCCTGTAAAACTTTCACGGAAATAAGTTGGCTGTTTGCAGTCATCTTACTCCTTCACACATCACACCACACTGTCCAATAATAAAGCTATAAAGCTAGATTCAGAGCAAAAAGATCGATAAAAGTAGGTTTAAACGGTTCATTTTGGTTGTTTCCATTCTTGGTAACAATCCTCGACATATTTTAAATAGGATTGCTTAAAATTTTCTGGGCTAAATTTCTTTGCTTGCGATCGACAACTTTCGGGATTTATTTTGGTTTGTAGTCGTTCAAAAGTTTTTACCGTTTCGATCAGGGCTTGTGGTTGTTGAACATCAAAAAATAAACCAGTACCGTTTTGAGGATCTTCTCGAATATCTTTAACTGTTTCTAATGCACCTCCTTTTCCATAAGCTATAACTGGTGTACCGCAAGCCTGTGCTTCGACTAGGGCAATACCAAAATCTTCACAAGCTGCATAAACAAAAGCTTTGGCTTTTTCTATGTACTCTTTGACCGCGTTATGCGGTTGCCAACCTAAAACTTGAATATGAGACCCCGCAAGAGCGCGAATTTCGTCTAGTTGTGACCCCGATCCGATTATTATTAAAGGTTTTTTGAGTTTATTAAATGCCCTAACGATTAAGCATATTTGTTTATAACTTACTAATCGAGAAATTGTCAGATAGAAATCCGACTTTTCGGTGCAAAATTCAAATTTTCTTATATCTACTGGAGGATAAATTACTTTTGCCCGACGACGATAACAACGCCAAATACGTTTAGCTGTGTGTTGGGAGTTGGCAATGAAATAGTCAACTCGATTGGCTGAGATGACATCCCATTGGCGCAAGCGGTGGAGAATATACCTGGCAATAATACCCTGGATTCCTTTTCCTTTGCGATCGCCTTCGAGATAATCGAAAGTAAGATCCCAAGCATAACGCATTGGAGTATGACAATAACAAATATGTAGTTGATGGGGGTTGGTTAGTACTCCTTTGGCTACCGCATGAGATGAAGATAGAATGACATCATAGTGATTGAGATCTAGTTGCTCGATCGCAATTGGTAATAGAGGCAGGTATTTTTGAATGCCCGCCTTGGCTTGGGGAAACCGTTGCAGAAAGGTAGTGCCGATGTTTCTTTGGTAAAGATAACTATCGGGATTAGCTGATTCAAAATCGATTAGGGCGTATAAATCCGCCTTGATATGTTGCAAAATTTCTTGCACTACTAATTCTGACCCCCCAGTGGCTTCAGGGGTTAACCATTCATGTACTAAGGCATAGTTTAATTCCACAATAAAATTATTGATTAGCGATCAATTGCCATGGTACACCCTCTATCTTTTTACTGAGTGTGATATACGATCCTAGATCCAATCTATCGATCGCATCTCGATCTAATAAAAGGTAAGCGGGTTGGTTTTGTTGCCAAGTTTGCATGAGTTTGGTATCGTCTGCAGGGACAATCTGGCGATCGCTATAAAAGTTGAGGGCAGGGCGAAAGTAAGGATAGGCAGTGTAAACTATTTTTTGTGGTGGGGTGTATTGCTGAATTTGGGCTGCTATCTCTGGCGTGGGGAAAGCTTCATTTAATTCCCACAGCCAATGATTTGAATTGAAAAGTAATAATAATCCTAGATAAAAGCCAGCAATAAGGATAGGAATAGCGCGATCGCTATTCAACCAAAGTAGCATCGAAGCGATCGCCAAACTAACAATAACTATCCCTAAGATAATTATTAAATCGGATTTTAAATAGCCGTTGATGCTGAGATAAAGTGTTGCTAAACCACAAATTGTAGTCAGGATGCTTAAACTAATTTTCCAGCTAAATAAATACTGTTTCTTCTGCCATGCTGTCGCCAAACTCTTACCAATCAGCAAAGATAACCCAGGATAAATTGGCATTACATACCAAGGTAATTTCGTCACCATGAGGGAGATGGCGAGTAAATAAACCCCACTCCAAACTAAAGCTAGTTTGCTCCAAGTATGACTGCGGTTTTTCCAGGCTAATTTGATGCCATAGGGCAAGAATATGAGCCAGGGCAGGCTATATTTAGCAATTTCTAGTAGATAGTACCAGGGGGGACTAGAAACGTTGCTTACAGGCTGCCAGATGCGGTTAAAAGTCTGTTTTCCCAAACTGATACCGAGAAATTCTTGACCGTAATGTAAATATTGCAGCAGATACCAGGCGATCGCGGGAGCGATACCTAAGATGAGGCTGATTATAAAGTAGGGATTTAATAATATTTTGGGACTATCCCACAGCAGGAAGATAATTATAATTCCTCCCAGTAAAACCCCCATCATCAAGCCTTTAGTCAGGCAGACTGCGCCAATCCCCATACCAGCCCCCAACAGCCACCGTCGATCTTTGCGCCCCCGCAGCAGACACCAAACCGCCACACAAAACCAACAGTTAATCGCCCCATCCAACATGGCGACTCTTGCGTGACGGGCGATGGGTAAAAGGGTTAAATAGATTAGGGCAGAGAAGATAGCAGGGCTGCGATCGCTAAATATTTCTCTGCCAATTTTATAGATTAGGGGTACTGTAACAGCACTTAGTAAAGCAGGGAACAATCTTGTACTCCACTCACTAACGCCAAACAAATTATAAGCCAAAGCAACTAACCAATGTACCAAGGGTGGTTTATTCCAGTAGGGAACACTGTAGTCGATCGTCGGATACAACCAAGTATTGCCATTGGGCAAACTGCGCCAAATATTACGGGCTACCCCTGCAACAATGCCCTCATCCCAATCTCGCAGGGCGACATTATCAATACCAGAAGTATAAAGAGCGATCGCCAAAAGTAATAAGCCTAGGACATACAAGAGATCCCTATCGTTCGATTTTCCCCATCTCTTCATCTCCCTATCTCCCCATTCAGTCACACTAGTAACTGGTAACTGATTTTATTCTGGATAGCCACTAACAGCACCAGGATCGTTATCTTTTCTTGAGCCTAACAATTCTAAGCGATCGACTTTAATTGTGGGACGAGATCTTTGTCCGCCCGTATTTTTATCCGTCCACGTTTCTATTTTTAAAGAGCCTTGAATCCCAATTAATTTACCTTTTTTAACGTAGTTTCCAGCTACTTCGGCTGTTTTTCCCCACATTTCCAAATTAAACCAATCTGGGCGATCGCTATTGCGACTACGGCGATCTACAGCTAAAGGTAGCTTACATAAAACCGTACCTGACTGAAAATGAATAATTTCTGGCGCTGCACCCGCACGACCGACTAAATTAACTACATTAAGACTCATAAGATTTTTACCTAATTTATTAGTACTAAAGAACTCAAATACAATTTTTTAGTCTAACAAAATATAGATGTCTCCTGGTAATTAAACTGCAATACTTATTTAGAAAAACCAATAATAGCTAAAAATTGATATCATATTGTATCGAAATAGGATGGGTGAATCTCTGTGTCCAAAGCAACTTCTGGTTGGCAGGAAGTATTGAATGGAATTGTCAAACATAACCAGACGCGCACATTAGGCGGATGGTTGGGCTGTGGCGCGATCGTCGCTTGTTTGTGGGCTTGGAATTGGAAATTATTTTTAGCTACTGGTGCGGGTATTGGTTTGATGTCTGGTGCTTATCTGATACAAAATCCTTATTGGCAACGTTACTATAAGCAATGGCAAAGTTTTTTAACGGGATCTAATCGTCAATTGATTTTAGCTGTTGGCAGCGGTGCAACAGGAGCGTTTTGTACTTATTTGGCTGCTTCTGTTTGGGCTGATGCGGAGAATCAATGGTTAGCAACAGGGTTGATTTTGCAAGGCATGGCTAGTTTGACTACATTATCATTGTTGTTGTGGTCTTTGGGTCGCCAGAAGGGTAATAAAGCAGAAGATAAGTTAGATAGCTTACTAGAAGATTTAAGCCACAGTAATTCTTTGAGGCGTTTAGTTGCTATTAGACGGCTAACCCGTTTATTGATAGATCGACAGTTACCTCCAGATAGTTACTCTCAATCCATTGAGTATTTTTATTTAATGCTATCGGAAACTCAAGTACCAGTAATTGAAAATGCTCTCCTAGAAAGTCTCAATCTTTTGGATGCACAAGATAGTAAGCCCCAATATCCAGAGGTAAAAATCCCTCTTCAACTAAACTATTCTCGTATTTGCGATCGCCTTTAAATCTGCTATCGAATGTTGCCCAACCTCAAAAAAACAATTGGTATAAACATCAGTTTTACTCATTGGTATTATTTTCTATTACTAGTCAGTCTGTCTTGTATTGTTACTGCTACATTATCGCCATTTAACTTTTCAATTCCTGGTGGATTATCTTGGCAATACATAATTAAAGGATTTACATTTGGTAGCAATCTCAAAGATTATTGGCAAAATATTTTACTGTTTACTACCTGGGGTTTTAGCTTCACGGCAATTATTAGCCCTAAAGTTAAGCAGATCTGGCTAGTGGTAATTGCGAGTTGTTTGGGTAGCGTTGCTTTATCTTCTTTAATTGAATTAACTCAGCTTTTTTTACCCACTCGCGTTTCTAATGGTACGGATATTATTTGTAATAGTTTTGGGGGATGTTTGGGAGGCGTTTTATATTACTATCGACTCAATATTGCTGGATTTGTTGGGAAGATAATTACCAGAAATTTCGCTCGCCTTACTTACAAGTCAATATTATTAGTCATAGCTGGTTATTGTTTGATAATTGCCTTTGGTATTGCGATGTTGTTAATCAATGTCAATCTTGATAATTGGAGTAACAACTATCATTTAGCAGTTGGCAACGAAGTTAAAGGTCATCGCCCTTGGAATGGCTATTTGCGTAACTTATATATTTGCGATCGCGCTTTGAGCGATCTAGAAATAATTCAAGCATTGGAAAATATTCCCGATTTTCTCGAACAGAATACTAATTTACTGGCTAAAATTAATCCCCAGTCAGATCTGAGTGAATTTTCTAATTTTGTCTGGCAAACTAACCCCGAAGCACAAACAAAGCAAAAGGTCATTCAACTACAAGATTTTGTCCGAGACAATAGTTTATTGTTAAAAGAAAAGCAGTGGTTAAAAACCAAATTACCGACAACAGATTTATCTAATAGATTAAAAGAAACTTCTGAGTTTACTGTTAGTTTTACTGTGGCGACTAACGATACTGAAAATTATGGTCCAGGGAGAATAATGTCTTTATCTAAAGATACTTATGCTCAAAATATTATGATAGGTCAAAATAAAAACGATCTCTTTTTTCGTCTAAGAACTTCTCTAACCAAACAAAACCCTATCCATCCAGAATTTATTGTTCCTGATGTATTTAGCGATCGCAATTTTCATCAGATAATCATTACCTTTGTTGATAATGAATTAAGTTTTTATATCGATCGCTTTCAAAACAAATATGATTTTTTATTTAATCCTAATAGCACTTTCATTGTGTTTGCACCCTGGAATAATCAGCAATGGCAAATTAACCTAGGTACTTTTTCTTTATTAAAGCATCAGCTAGCTTTTTATACGATTGTTGCCACGCCATTACTATTACTAACTGCAGTTTTAGTTTTAAAATTAGCTCATTCAATAAAATTTTTCTAAAAATCAATAATTACAGCATGAGCAAACACTAAACATTAAACTCGCGAAAAATGATAAATATTAAACGATCGATGAAATGACTGGAAAAAATATCATCAGATATATCTTAATAGCCAGTTTCATTACGATAATTATCGTCACTGTATATCCGTTTGATTTTATTTTTCCTCAAACCATATCGCGATCGCCAATAATCTCTAGTTTTCATTACACTACTACGATTAAAGATTATGTCCGCAATGTTATCTTATTTATGCCCTGGGGCATAGGTTTTGCTGGCTTTATTTCTCATAAAAAGTACAATTTTAATTTAGTTATTTGCGCTAGTTTGTTTGTCAGCGCGCTCTTTTCTAGTAACATCGAATTAATTCAAATCTTATTGCCCACTCGTACTTCTAGTTTTTCCGATATATTGTGCAATACATTAGGGGGAGTTCTGGGTAGTAGTTTGTATTGTTCGCGCCAAGATTTTATAGTTTTAATTACAGCAATCATTCATCATGATTATCGAGAAATAAATCTGAAATTCATCGCGATCGCTCTTTTAATTTATAGCTCAATAATTAGTATTGCAGTTACTATTTTTTTGAGCAATATTAATTTTAGTAATTGGCAGGAAGATCGTTATCTAGCAGTAGGAGGAGAGGTAACGGGACAAATACATTGGCATGGATATATTACTAGTTTACATATTTGCGATCGCGCTTTGAAGAAGATAGAAATAAATACTGCCTTCGAGCAGACTCATACTTTTTTCTCTAAATTGCCTAGCTTGGTTACATCTTTAATCTTACTTAAAGAACAAAACTATTATCCCAATCTTAGCCCAGAATCCCCCGATTTTATTTGGCAGTCAATACCAAATACTATTACTACTAATTCCTCAACAATTAATCTTAGCGATCGCGAAATAGATCGGCTCATACATCAAGATAAACAAGTATTATTTAAACCCGAACGTAATTTAATCTCTGTCTCTCCCGTCACCAAACTCAATCAAAGAATTAAAAAATCCCAAGAGTTTACTCTTAGTATAATTCTAGCTAGCAATTTACCCAAACAACCCCCACCATCGAGAAGAATTGTTTCCATTGCCAAAGATATTTATGCCCCCAATTTACAACTAGCTCAAAGCGGTAAAGATTTAATCTTTCGCTTGCGCACTCCCACTACTAGTACAATTGCCAATCAGCCCTTTTTCATAATTCCTAATGTTTTTAAAGATTTAAACTTACATCAAATATTAATTACTTTTGCTCGCCGTAAACTAACCTTTTATATAGATAACCTAAAAAATGAATATACTTTTAAATTTCAACCCTCTACCCATTTAAAATTATATTCGCCACTGTTTTTTAAACAATGGAAAGTTAATCTCAAAAACCATAGCCTGTTAAGATCGCAGATTGTCTTTTATACTTTGATTTTATTTCCTTTAGCTATATTAATTGTTACCTGGCTAATAGCTAAAGGTACTCAAAAATGATAATTGCAGGCGATCGCGATCTCAACACTCCCAAGCAATTACTTACATACTTGAGGCGATTCTAATAATCGAAACGCGGAAAATGAACCGCCAATAAACTCATCTCCGTATTCCCCTGCTAGAAAAGCATCCAAGTTATAGCCAGCTTCCACTATTTCTGGTTCAATATTGTATTGACGTTCTGGACTAACAATAACGTTCCCCTGTCCATCTATAGGGTATTCGTTGGTTAAATCTATGTCTTCTGAAACTAGGACTCTTCCTAATTTGTCCTGACAAGGAGCTAAGGCTAAAGATGGATTGAGAGTTCTAGGAACATCGATAGCGGTTAATGTTGACATCAAAGGGCTACCGCCAACAGTAGCAAAATTGCCCGTGGTAGCATCGATTCGTTGAAACTCTATTTGACTATTTACGACTCGATCCACTATTTCGCTAGCAGCAAGATCTGGTTCTCTAGTCCAAAGCCAAGCAGCCAAACCCGCTACCTGTGGCGCAGCAGAAGAAGTACCGCCAGCCCTCATACAAACTACTTGCCCGTTATTGGCTAAAGCAGGAAATCCTCTCTGGGCAGTATTGATAGGACATGTAGCTAAAACATCACCAAATGCTCCCGTTCTAACATCTGCATTGTCTACTTCGTTGGAATAGTTAGCATAATCTCCGCTAACCGCTTCAAGAGCCTCTGCTACCATAACGTTCTCAAGAGGTGGAACAGCCACATTTCTGTTAGTGTAAATTTCATCACAAACATTTTCTTTTCCTGCAATTGCACCCAATCCTTTCTGAACGGCATTTCTACAATTAAATTCTCTCTTTTTTATATGCTGACTCAGATCTGTTCTCAAGCCAGCCATTCCAAACCTAGGGCTTGATTCGGATTTTTGAATTAGATTTCTGCCTCGATCGCTATTGTTTCCCGCAGAATTAACAAAAATTACTCTGTCTTCTAGCTGACGTTGCCTGATTTCCAAAGCTAGTATCATTCCTTGTTCTCTAATTGTGTCTTCAAATCTTTCGTTAAGAGTGTTTGAACTAGTTATTAAAGTACAGGTGTTTAAAGTAGGATCTGTAGCTGGTGGTGTTGTACAGTCGGTATCATCAACCAATCTTTTATCGCTGTCTCTTTTGGGCCAATTGCGACCTAGCGATAAATTAACTACATGATTTCCTGGCGTGCTTTGTAAAATGGGCAGTAGAATTTCTTTGACATCAAAATAAGAACCTCTTCTAGTACCTCTTGCTGCATTGATTGCAAAGACTTCAGCATTTTCTTCTGGATACATTCCGATAACACCACAACTATTTCCTCCAATTCCTGCTAGAACTCCACTTACTAAAAATCCGTGATCGTTAGGATTTCCATCTGGATCGTCTCGATCTCTGGCATTATCCTTATCGAAGTAAGCTACATCTCTATCAGCATCAGGATCTAATGCGGTGTTACCAAATAGAGGATTATTTAAGTTTAGATCGCGATGGTTTGGACTAGAAAAGAAGTCAACTACAAATAAATTTACTGGTGAATCGCCGACAGGTTGAGGTCGATTGCCAGAACCATCGAAAGCACCCGTAACCTCTAAATACAAAGGTATATTTTCACCAGAATTACAGGCAGGCGCAGGAGTTAAATTGAGTGATGAGTCAACAAAAGCTTGACCAGGAGGTTCTGGGGCAGCATACATATCAACAATAATTGGTGCTGTAGTTAGAACGCTTGGTTCAGTAGTTAAAATTTCTTCAACATTCCTCAATCGATCGAGATTACCTGTATCTGGTATTTGAACCGTAACAATTGTTCCTCCTTCAAAAGAGCCTCCGATACCGCCTTCAATTCTTTCGAGAACTGAGTTAGCTTCTTCTACTGTAGTATCTTCTTCAAAAGCTATTTTAATGCGATCGCGCACAATGATTAAGCCTTCTGTATCGCTACCAGGGCGTTCGTCTCGCATCTGTTTTTCTTCAGGAGAAGAATCGGGGATTAGATTTGGTAAAGCTTCCGATATTGGCGTATCTGGCGATGCGGGAATTTTGGTAATAATTTTGGGATTTTGCGGATTAGTTCCAATCAGTTGAGAATTACCACTTAAATAAACATGACCTAAAGTTTCTCCCTCGTAGCTGCGTTTGGTAATTTCCCAACCTGGATCTAGATCGATTTTTAACGCCCCTTCGGCTAGTCCATTGCTGCGTCCAACAATTAATTCTGGCAAGTCAGGGTTTTCGTGTTTGGCGACAAGCTGTAATTCGCCATTTCGCTCGACTACATTAATTAAATACAATGAGGATTTATCCTCGTTACCATCAAGACGAATAGAATAGCCATTGCTATCTTTAATTCGCCGACAAGTATCGGTATGGTCGAAGTTTAGTAACAGCAAATCTACCATCACTGGTGCAGTACCGCTTTCACTCCAGCATTGTCTTTGGTTGGGTATTTGCTCGATAATTTCCAATTTGTATTCTTTATAACCAAAAGGAATCGCTACGGCGATCGCACTTTGAGGATCTATTTTTTCTTCAGCAAAACTCTTAGCTAGAGTAGTATTTGGGGAAACGACTCCCATAGATCCTATAACTAGCGCAGATAGTGCTACCAAACCTTTTTTCATCAAACTTACTACTTCAATTTAAAATTTAAAATCGGAAAAATATTTGTATTGCTTAATATGACAGTTTATAACGCTCGAATCGATCGCATATTTCTTGATTGAAACTAAGCAATTAATAAGAAATAGTACTTTACAACTAATACAAAAATGTAGTTATTTAGTTTTATTTAATAATTCTGAATTTAACTATTTTTTAGAATTGAAATTTATCGATAATTTTTCATCTTCAATCTTCAAAAATAATGTCTCAACGTCCGATTTATCTTGATGCTCATGCCACTACACCAATGGATCGTAGGGTGTTAGATGCTATGTTGCCCTATTTTACAGAGCATTTTGGCAACCCTTCAACCAACAGCCATGTCTATGGTTGGGAGGCTAGCGCAGCGGTTAAAACTGCCAGAGAAGCGATCGCGAATATTATTAATGCTACTCCCGAAGAAATTGTTTTTACTAGTGGCGCAACTGAAGCCAACAACCTAGCTATCAAAGGAGTCGCGGAGGCGTATTTTAGCCAGGGAAGACATATTATTACTGTAGCTACGGAACATCGTGCGGTATTAGATCCCTGTAGATATTTAGAGACATTGGGTTTTGAGGTAACTTATCTCCCCGTGCAACCCGATGGGATATTAGATCTAGATAAACTAACCACTGCAATTCGAGAAGATACCATTTTAGTTTCAGTAATGGCTGCCAACAATGAAATTGGGGTGCTGCAACCTTTAAAAGAGATTGGAGAAATTTGTCACAGTCGGGGAGTATTGCTTCATACCGATGCTGCCCAAGCGATCGCCAAAATCCCTTTAGATGTAGGTTCGATGAAGATCGATTTGATGTCCTTAACCGCTCACAAAATATATGGCCCAAAAGGTATTGGTGCATTATATGTCCGTCGTCGCGATCCACGAGTCAAAATAGCCTCCCAACTCCAGGGCGGAGGACAAGAAAGAGGCAGGCGATCGGGTACTCTCTACACGCCCCAGATCGTGGGTTTTGCCGAGGCTTTAAAAATTGGAGTAGCAGAAATGGAATCGGAGTCAGAGCGTTTGTTTAAACTCAAAATGCAGCTTTGGTCGATGCTCAAGCCATTGCCAGGAATCCATCTCAATGGCAATTTGGCAAACAGTCTCCAAGGTAATCTTAATATTAGCATAGAAGGGGTAAATGGTTCGGCATTAATTTTAGCCTTACAATCAGCAGTAGCAGTATCGTCGGGATCTGCTTGTTCTTCTGCTTCTATTGCCCCCTCTCATGTCTTGACCGCTTTGGGTCGAGATGAAAAACTGGCTCATGCTTCGTTACGCTTTGGTATCGGTCGATTTAATACCGCAGCAGAAATTGAGACTGCAGGCAAAGTGGCGATCGCAGCTATTGAATCTTTAAGACAGGCAAATAAATTATGAAACTATCCCAGATAACTGCATTTGTCGCAGTAGCCAAGTGCGGTAAATTTAGTCAAGCAGCAATCGAATTAAATTTAACTCAGCCTACAGTCAGTCATGCGATCGCAACTCTCGAAGCTCAATTGGGAGTGCAATTGTTATTTCGGAGTAAAAAAGGCATTAGTCTTACTCCAGCAGGAGAAAAAATCTTGGTTCATTGCGATCGCATCTTACAGTCGATGTCCGATATTGAGCAAGAAGCTAATCGTTTTAAAGGTTTGGAAGTCGGCAAAATTAAGATTTCTGCTTTTCGTGGTGCTGCTGCTCAACTCTTACCCCAAATTAGAGCCGATTTTCAAGCTAAATACCCGCAAATAGAGATTACCATCGCCGAAGAAAAAGACTGTCCTCAAGTAGAACAAATGATCTATGAAGGTAAAGCGGATCTGGGGTTTACAATTTTGCCGACAGTCAAAGATCTCGATACCATAGAAGTGTTGCGGGATGACTATATTGTTTTGCTACCAGCTAATATTCCTCATCAGATCCACAAGCCTTTAACCTGGAATAAATTACTTTCGATACCGATTATTTCTTATCCCGATGGCAATACCTGCTTTAAACAAATCAAAAATTACTTTCACAGTGCGGGATATCAATTTAAGCCAGCCGAGCAAGTCAGAGAAAGCGACACGATTGTAAATTTAGTTGCAGCAGGATCGGCTGGGGCTATATTGCCTCAACTATCAGTATTTCATATCCCCCAAGGCGTAACTTCCCATCCCCTACCCCAACCACTACAGCGAGTTGTGGCAGTGGCGACTCCCCAGGATGTAGATTTATCCCATGCAGTTTGGGCTTTTATAGACTTTATCAAACAACGTATAAAGATCTGATTAATAATTTTTATTTAACTGTTTAAAGTGATAGTATTTTTGCATGATGCACTTTGAATAGCAAAAGTACTACTAATGCTTGAATCTTTCTCAAAATCTTTCAAGATTCTTCGACTAAGCTTGGGTTATTTTTTCTCCCTGAGCGTACTAACTAG
>CAYXWE010000023.1:0-13057 GCA_964468145.1 uncultured Pleurocapsa sp. | reverse complement strand
AACTTAGTCGTTTTTTGGTGAAAGCAGAGTCTACTCCTCTGGATTTGTGTTTATGTTTAAATAAGTGCGATTTGATTACCCCCGCACAACAGCAACAGTGGCAGCAACGCCTATCAAAATGGGGTTACGATGCTAATTATGTTAGTGTTACTCACGAAGTTGGTTTAGATAGTTTATTTGAACGACTGCAAGGGAAAATAACTATCGTTGCAGGGCCTAGTGGAGTAGGTAAATCTAGCTTAATTAAAACTTTAATTCCAGCTATCGATCTTAGAGTAGGCTCGGTATCGGGAAAACTCCAACGAGGTCGTCATACCACCCGTCATGTCGAGTTATTTGAGCTTCCTGGGGGTGGTTTGTTGGCAGATAGCCCAGGATTCAATCAACCCGATTTGGACTGCTTACCCAGCGATTTAGCCCAGTATTTCCCCGAAGTCAGAATTAGACTGCAAGCTCAAACTTGTCAATTCAGCGATTGTCTCCATAAAGACGAACCAAATTGTGCAGTGAGGGGAGATTGGGAACGTTATGAATATTATCTAGACTTTTTAGATAAAGCGATCGCTCTGCAAGAATCATTGCAAAAACAACCCGATCGCGAATCTAACCTCAAACTCAAAGTAAAGCGATCGGGCAAAAGTCAATACGAACCTAAGCTTCAAACTAAAAAATACCGTCGTACCTCCCGCAAAACTAAACAACAACAACTTCAAGGTATCTACGAGCGACAGTTACAAGACGAAGCAGAAGAACAATAGATCTATGGGCAATGCAGGATCTTAGGTATCATTCATTTAATAGTTTTTTGTTATTAGTCTTTAGTCATTTGTCGAAAACTTATGACAACTCAGGACTAAAGAACTCGCATTAAACATTAAACAGTCAAAACAAATTTTATTTAATGTGAGTTCGTATGAACTAAAAAGACGCTAAGATAAACAACGGAAGACCACTAATTAATTTATGTCCGACTTAATTATCTTTTGGCATCGTCGCGATTTGCGAATTTCTGACAACCTTGGCTTGAGCGCAGCAACAGAACAAGCAGATCGGGTAGTCGGTTTATTTTGTTTAGATCCTAATATTTTAGATGGCGATGATATTGCACCAGCCAGGGTTACTTACATGATTGGCTGTTTGCGAGAATTGCAGCAAAGTTATAGCGAACTTGGCAGTCAATTATTAATAATTAAAAATCAACCAGAGCAAGGTATTTCTAATTTAGCAGCAGCATTAAAAGCTAAAGCAGTATTTTGGAATTTAGATGTCGAACCTTATAGCAAGAAGCGCGATCGCAACGTACAAGAAGCTTTGAAGGCTGAAGGTATCGACACTAGTAATTTTTGGGATCAGCTATTGCACGCCCCAGGAGAGATACTCACCAAGTCTTCAGATTCTCCCTACAAAGTTTATACTCCTTTTTGGCGTAGCTGGAATCAACGAGACAAGCAAAATATAGTTCCCGAAATTAAACAGCTATCGGGGCTGAATAAATCGGAGATAGAAACGGCAAATCAAGCAGGTGCAATTAGTTTGCCCACAGCCAAGGATATAGGCTACGAATGGCAATACCCATTATTACTAGAACCAGGAGAAACCGCAGCCCAGGAAAAACTAGAAGAATTTTGCGCTCGGGCTATTTACTATTATGACGAAGAACGTAATTTTCCTGACGTTGATGGTACATCTACCTTAAGTGCTGCCTTAAAATTTGGAACAGTCGGTATTCGTAAAGTATGGCAAGCAACTGCTAAGATCCTCCAAGATTGCCGTAGTGACGAACAAAGAAATAGCATTGTAACCTGGCAAAAAGAATTAGCCTGGCGAGAATTTTACCAACACTGTATGTTTTTCTTTCCCGAATTAGCCCAAGGTTCGTATCGCGATGAATTTAAAGATTTTCCTTGGGAAAACGACGAAACTAAGTTCCAAGCATGGTGTAAAGGCAAAACAGGCTATCCCATAGTTGATGCAGCTATGAAACAGCTAAACGAAACTGGCTGGATGCACAATCGCTGTCGCATGATCGTTGCGAGTTTTTTAACCAAAGACTTAATTATCGATTGGCGTTGGGGTGAAAAATATTTCATGCAAAAGCTCTACGATGGAGATTTGTCAGCCAATAACGGTGGTTGGCAGTGGAGTGCTTCTAGCGGTATGGATTCTAAACCCCTGCGTATTTTTAATCCTGCTTCCCAAGCTGCCAAATTCGACCGAGATGGAGAATATATTCGTAAATGGCTACCAGAAATAAGCTCGATGGAAACCGAATATTTAGTTACGGGTAAAATACCAGAGCTAGAAAGAGCTAGCTACGACTATCCTCAGCCTATTGTCGATCATAAAATACAACAGCGTAAATTCAAAGAGCATTATAAGCAACAGAAAAATTAGTTTATAAATTGATTTTTATCGAACCATAACTCGATATTTTAATAATAGGCAACTAAAATTGCTCCAATAGCCAACAAAAAAGCACCAAGCGATCGCATGGGATTTATCGGATGAATGCTCAAACCCAACCAGCCAAAGTTATCTAAAAGTATTGACATAACTAGCTGACCAAAAATAAAGCAAGAAATCCACACTCCCGCACCAATTTTTGGTTGAATACTCAAAGCTGTTGTTACTACAAAAGCTCCAATTGCACCACCCGCTAACCATAACCACCAAGGTACAGCGACAAGTTTATCTGTAGACGGTAATTTCAATCCTAGTGCAAAATTAATTATCAGTAACAGCAATGTACCCACCAAAAAAGAAACAAATGAAGCTTGGATGGGATGATTGAGACTGCGACCAACATTTTCATTAATGGCAGGCTGTATGGCAAATAAAACTCCAGCCAAGATCGCGACGACAACATAAACAAGGTTCATAATTTGGGTAATTGTTATAGAACTACTAAATCATCCTATGTTTTGTCTAACACTTGATTTTCTACTACGATTTTAATTTAGTGCGATCGCGAAGCTGGGAGAAGATATTGTTTTTTATTGTTGATTTAATTCTCTCTCACGCAAAGGCGCAGAAGCGCAAAGAGTTATTGTTCATTTTTCTGCCAATCTTCTAAAGCTGCTACTAGAAAGCTTTTTGTATATAATTGTGTCGTCATATTGATTATTTTATTTTATTTAGAGCATCATCAATTACTAAAACATATCTCGATCTGAGAGGATATCTGAAAAGTCTCGATTGCTACTCTATAGCAAGTTCAGTTCAACCAAATCACAATAGTTTCAACCTTGTTATCTAGGTACGAAATCTGACTTGGATGTAACAAAATTTACTTTTCAGACAACCTCTAAGTATTTTGCTGAATACTCTCAAAGGCTTTGTATTTAACATTCTAATTGAAAAAGTTTTTCCTCGTCCCAACTTATCTAATTCTGAGAAAGATGCAAACTACTCGCTTCGTTAATCTTGGGTATCAACTCGGCTTAATTGGCTTTATCCGCTTGAGTAATATTTTGCGATTGTCCCACTATGCTATTGCAGTTCATCCGCGATACTTATTGCGTCTTTTGTTAGTTATCAACTCTAGTTCGATCGGCTTACCTTTAAGACTCTGGGAACAATTGGTCTACGGTCGAAAAATTGTTGGGACTCAAATTGAGAATCCTCCTATTTTTATTATCGGTCATTGGCGTAGTGGCACAACTCACTTACACAACCTAATGACTCAAGATACAAATTTTGGCTACTTGTCCATGTATCAGTCAATAGTCCCCGATTGTTCCCTCGTAGGTAGAAATTGGCTAAAACAACTTTTGGCTAAAATTATGCCCATCAAACGACCAATGGACAATGTGATTTGGCCTTTAGATAGTCCCCAGGAAGAGGAAATAGCTCTTTGCAAAACTATGACAACCTCTTTCTACACTCATTTTTTGTTTCCTAGTAAAACACGATCTCTTTTTCGTAAATATGTCTTGATGGAAGGAGCTTCTTCCAAAATAATTGCTGAATTTAAACGGAAATATTACCGTCTGCTGCAAGTTGCCACTATTCACGCTCAAGGGAAGCAGCTAATCTTAAAAAATCCCGTTAATACAGCACGAATTGGCTTATTGCTGGAGCTATTTCCCGATGCAAAATTCATTCAAATTTATCGCTCTCCCTATGACGTATTTAGCTCTGCTCAAAATCTCCACCAAACCTTAACTCCAATTACAACCTTGCAAACCCTTGATTATAATCGAGCCGAGGAGACTATTTTAATTCTCTACGAACAAATGATGCAGCAATATCTTAAAGAACGCTCTCTAATTCCCACGGGAAATTTAGTGGAAGTTCGTTTTGAAAATTTAGAGCAAAATCCACTTCAGGAAATGCAGAAAATTTATGAGGGGCTAAATTTACCTAACTATGATGAGGCTGAGTCTGTTTTTAAAGCGTATATTACCGCACAGAAAAACTATCAAAAGAACCAATTGCAGCTTTCTGCCGAAGCGCAACAGAAGATCGAGCAACGCTGGCAATTTGCCTTTTCATCTTTTGGCTATTCCCTTTATAGCTGTAGCAACCCAAAATAAGAATCACTTCGACCCAAAATAATGGCGTTTTTGAGACTACATTAAGGGTCATGCACACTTTTGGTGAACCGAGATAACGGGCGATAAGCCTGCGGCATGGCTTCGCTTACCGCTATGACCAAAAATAGCAAGAAAGAAAGATTTTGTGAGTAAATGATATAAGAGTTAAAAAAGCGGTTATTTATGTCAGAAAACCAAAATCATTCTCATATTTTGCTTGGGTTTTCTGACTTAAACTTCTGAGGTTTGTCTTGCAGCAAATAACTCCCTTGATTCTTGTTTGACCATGCCAATCATCGTTGCCTGCTGCAAACTAACGAAGGCTTCTAAATCTTCTAATTCGTATTTGTTTTTCAACATAATTTTGAGTTTTCTTTCAGCTTCCAAAGTCAAATAACCCGTTAGAATCGCTTGCTCTACTATTTCTCTGATTAATTCCATAATGTTTGTTGGACTCCCAAGTAATATATTTTTTAATAAAAAGCACTTTTGACATAATTAATAAGAATAAAAATAGCAAAAACTATATTTTTAAGCTTCTTAGTATGTGACAGTCTTTTTTAAAATCTTCATTGAATAATTATTAAATTTTAATTAAGCTTGTGTGTTTTTCCTGTAACTTCGATCGCATCGATTTGCCTACTGGACTCACTAACTCCAGCATAAATTACGTTAAGGTTACAAATAGTGTGCAAAGGCACAATACTGAGTAGAATGCAAACAGCAGGTATTTTAATTTAATTAAATGTCTTTCAATAAAAACAATTCGGCAGATTCTAATCTGACTTTTGTTTTTCTTAAATTAAGTGCAAACCCCACAACAGATTGTTAAATACAAATGTTAGCTCGGTATTTTTACTTACTATTATGCCTTTGCTTTGAGTAAAAAGAAAAATTACTACATAAAAAATATTAAAAATCCTTAAATACCTGATAATTCTATTAATGAGCGATCGTAAAAATTGATATGAGCAATATATTACAAGGTCTAAATATCTATCTAATTGGCATGATGGGTTCGGGCAAAACCACTGTGGGTAAGGAGATAGCCAGACAACTGAACTATCGCTTTTGCGATACCGACCAAACCATCGAGGCGATCGCCAGAAAACCAATTACGGAGATTTTTAGAGAGCAAGGAGAACCCTATTTTCGAGAATTGGAAACCAAAGTTCTAGCAGAATTATCTACCTATACCCGATCTGTAGTATCTACCGGAGGAGGGATAATTGGGGAGCAAATGAATTGGAGCTATCTCCAGCAGGGTTTAGTTATTTGGCTTGATGTAGAGCTAGAAATACTAAAAAAAAGATTAGCCAGCGATGAAACCAGACCATTAGCGGACAAGCTAGAGTCGTTGATTCAAACACGTCGTCCTCTGTATAGGCAGGCCGATTTAGCGATCGCGGTTGAAGCAGACCAATCTCCCATACAAATATCAGCCAAAATTATTGAAACTATCCCTACAGTAATAAAATCAAAGACAACTTAAAGTTCAAATTTGGCAACCAACAAGTAAATATCTCAAGATTTCTCAAATTTTATGGTGTACGACAGCGAATATCTTCAAGAAACAACATCTACTACCCGCGTCCGTGTCCTTAGTGAAGCCCTACCCTATATTCAAAAATTTGCCGATCGCACTATCGTGATTAAATACGGCGGTGCTGCGATGAAAGACGGCAGCCTCAAAGCGAAAGTAATTAACGATATCGTTTTTCTGTCCTGCGTTGGGGTGCGTCCCGTAGTTGTCCATGGAGGGGGACCAGAAATTAATACTTGGTTGCAGAAACTAGATATTAAACCTGCTTTCAAAGATGGTTTGCGGGTTACAGATGCGGATACGATGGATATAGTCGAAATGGTATTGGCGGGTAGAGTTAATAAAGAATTAGTCTCTTTAATTAATCGCGCTGGTGGTTCTGCGGTAGGGTTGTGCGGTAAAGATGGTAATCTGGTTCAAGCCCGCCCTGTAAATGTAGAAGGAGTAGGTTTTGTCGGCGAAGTTACCAATGTCGATACCAGACTAGTTGAATCTTTAGTGAAAAGCGGTTACGTGCCAGTAATCTCTAGCGTGGCTGCAGACGAAGAAGGGCAAGCATACAATATTAATGCAGATACCGTAGCGGGAGAAATAGCAGCAGCACTGCAAGCAGAAAAGCTAATCTTATTGACCGATACTCCAGGAATTTTATATGACTATCACGATGCTTCTAGCTTAATTAATAAACTCGATATCCAAAAAGCTAGAGAATTGATCGATGAGGGAGTAGTTTCGGGGGGCATGATTCCTAAAGTTAGCTGTTGCGTGCGATCGCTGGCTCAAGGTGTCCGCGCAGCCCATATACTAGACGGGCGTTTGCCCCACTCTTTATTATTAGAAATCCTCACCGACGAGGGTATTGGGTCGATGATTGTTGCTTCTGAATTAATGGATTACTAGTTATTAGTTATTGGTTATTAGTCATTGGTTATTACGAGATAAATTACTCTAAAATGTCATAACACACAACCTTAACTTGTCACCGATGGTTATTAGTTTTTTTGGGATTTAATAGGGTCAAGTCGAGTGACTTGGCTTCAATGTGTGGCGATTGCATTTTGAGATCGGCGAGATCTTGGATTATTTGCTGTTGCTGTTGCTGAATACTATTTAAGCGAGTCAGGATTTGCTGAATTTGTTCGGGATTATTGGTAACTTCGTAATTAGTAATAGTGGTGTTGAGAGTATTAGCTTTCGGCTTCCCTTGCCAACCAAAGACAAACTTAAGCAAGCTCATGGGCGATCGCAAGATCCACAGCCACATTCGATCTATAGCCAAAGCGATCGCCCGATAGATAGTAATAAATAAACGAATTATTAAAACTAAAGCGATCGAGCCTCCAGCCAAACTAACTGCAAAATGATCGATCGACCACGCCACAAATGGATGGTTTGTTAACCAGAGATCGAAATGGGAGGCTATGGAGTTACCTAAAGCATTTATCAGACGATCGTCCCAAGCATCTGCCTTGTCGATGGCATTTTGCAGTGAAGATGATGCAGCTTGATTGAGGTAGTCAAATTTGCTAGTGATATTTTTCAATAACGCTGTCATAAGTCAGATTAAATTTTTATCTTAACGCTGCTTTTTGAGAAAACGGTTAACCGTCTATAGCAGTCAAATATAGCCATCGTTTAGTTTGTCGATCGTTAATTATTAATCAAACTGTTAATAAAGGATGGATTTTGGGGAACTATAACAATGACGTTGATTTTAGATCGATATATATAGCAATTCTAAAAACAATTTAACAAAAAAGCTTTAAACTCCTAGTTTTGAGCGCGAGGTAAGCAGGGTTCTTCTCGGCTACATAAATCGCGCTTTTGAGGCTAAAGCTAATGACGATCGACCGCCAAGCGGTTCAAAACTGCTATATGCGACGGTTTTTTTGTCATTACATGACAAAGCACCTGTTTAACCTAATTTACTAATCAACTCGGTCTCTCGCAATTTAAAAGTTGAGTAGACCTCTTGCTAGTAAACTGCGATTATTTTATAAGAGGAAGTTTGTAATGACGACTGCCAAAAATGGAATTAGTCATGCTCGGACTCACGTTCAACAATTTACTGCCGACAAACAAATCGCGCTTTTTGAATCTTTAAAAGAATCTCGATTTAGCGGTCAGTTAGCCATCTCCGATACTCAAGAGCGTACCTGGATTTTATATTTGTATCTAGGTCGCATTGTTTATGCTAGTGGCGGAATACACCCCGTCCGCAGATGGCGACGGCACGTTGTTGCGTATTGTCCAGAAAGGCTGTCTAATGTGGAAGAAATTCAATTAGCTTTATCTAATATTGCCAAAGAAGAATCGAGAATTTCTTGGGAATATCAATTAATATCTGTTTGGATAGATCAAAACAAAATTAGTCGCGATCAAGCGACCAAAGTAATCAAAGCTACCATAATCGAAATCTTATTTGATATTACTCAAGCATCAGAAATAGATTACGAACCAATTAAAGACAATTTATTAACTACTAGATTGATCTTAATTGATGCCGAGCAGGTAATTCAACATGCAAATAAACTTTATTCTGCCTGGCAAGATGCCAAGGTAGCCGATCGCTCTCCCGATATGGCTCCTGTAATTAGACAGCCAGAAGCTTTACGCCAAAAGACTTCTCCCCAAGTTTATCAGAATCTCAGTCAACTCTTAGATGGCAAACAAACTTTAAGGGACTTAAGCGTCCGTATGAAGCGAGATGTCGTGACGGTTACTCGCTCTTTGCTGCCCTATATTCAATTAGGTTTAGTGCAGCTATGTGCGGTCGGCGATATTTCTCCTCCAGTCTCTACTCCTGTAGCTCAAAAGCTATTCAAAAATCAAACACCCCATCGCATCACTATTGCCTGTATTGATGATAGTCCTAGTATCTGTCAAACCATGGGAAGTATTGTCAAAGAAGCAGGGTATAACTTTGTGAGCGAAATGGATGGCTTAAGGGCGATCGCCGTTTTGTTGAGTCGCAAGCCAGATCTGATCTTTTTAGATTTGGTTATGCCCAATACTAATGGTTACGAAATCTGTTCCCAATTACGCAAACTCTCTTTTTTCAAAAACACTCCTATCGTGATTTTAACGGGAAATGATGGCATTGTAGACCGAGTTAGAGCAAAAATGGTCGGTTCGACCGATTTTCTCGGCAAACCAGCTAATAAAGAGCAAGTTCTCGCAACAATTAACAAATATGCAACTCAAAATAAATCAAAATAAATTCTCAACTGGCAAGTGAGATTGCACTTGCCAGTTACTGCAAATATCAAAAATTATTGAGTTTTACTGTTAGTTTACAAACCCAGAAGGGAATTCTAAAGATTGCTAGCTCAAAGATTGAATAAACTCTAAGTCTCAAAATGAACGACCACAAGACAGCTCAAAATTCCAGCAACTATAGAAAGAGGTAATAAATTACTATGGGATACACTTTGATTGTTGATGACTCTGCAACCGAGCGATCGATTATTACAGGTTGTTTGGAAGGAGTGGGGATAAATGTATCTGTTGCTCTCAGTGGCGAAGAAGCTCTCGAAAAAATAGAACAGAATTTTCCCGATTTAATCGTTCTGGACGTAGTTTTGCCTGGACGTAGTGGTTTTGAAATTTGTCGAGAATTAAAAGGTTCGGAAAATACCAACCAAATACCAATTATTCTCTGTTCGACTAAGGGTACTGAGATGGACAAATTTTGGGGGATGAAACAAGGTGCAGATGCCTATATCCCTAAGCCCATAGATCAAGAAGAATTGGTACGTAAGGTCAAAGAATTGATTGCCTAAGCGATCGCGCTTTTGTTGCCCGTGGGTTTGTTGGAGAACAACAAGCTTAAGCAAGATTTTATTACAGATAATTAATAGCTGTGTCCAATTTATTTTCATTTACTGCCTCAGATCTGGCAAATACGAATAATAGTAACCGTATTGTCGATCGCCAAGAAACAAAACAGTTTTTAAAATTTGCTGTCGATCCCAGCACAAAATTGATGCTACCAATTAAGCAAATTACCGAAGTTTTAAAAATAAAATTTGGTCAAATAGTTCCTATTCCTCAGATGCCACCTTGGGTCATGGGCGTATATAACTGGCGAGGCGATATTTTGTGGATGGTCGATCTCGGTCATTTAATTGGTCTAGAACCTTGGTATCAAAGAAACGATAGTCGCAACTATCAGACCGCTATCGTATTATCTCCCGATAAAGAAAAGACAATAGCTCAATCCCATCGAAAAGTTGGTACTAGTCTTGGTTTAATTATTTCCCATGTCAAAGATATTAAAACGTGCGATCCATCTATGATTCAATCTCCTCCCAATAACAGCATTAATGGACAAATGATTCCCTTTGTGGCGGGATACTGGCTGGAAATAGAAAATGAAGATCTGACTCTAGTGCTCGATGGCAACGCGATAGTTGCAGCTATGCCCAAAAATTTATCCTCAGAATAGAGCGCAGCCGTAATATTTTTTAATTTTAATTTTTTCTTATAGACAGTTCAATCTATCTCTCTATCTCTCTATCTCTCTATCTCTAACTAGCTTGAGTTCTTATGAATAACTTGCCCCAATATGACCATCAAAAATCTCCTCGCTCTATGACTCCAGATTCTGACTCTTCAAACTCCTCTTTGTTGCAAAAACTTTACAGCCTACCGATCGATCGCAAAACAAATTTAATTCCTTGGTTTAGTTTTTTAGGATTTATGATAGTTTTGGGGGCAGGAGGAGTATTTCTCTCCAAATCTTTGAAAAATCAGCTATTGCAGCAAACTGAATCCCAATTAGCCGTTGCTGATATTCAATACAATATCAAAATTGACCAGATGGGTTTTGGTTTTCGGGGACAATCTGATAATGCTGCTATTGTCAATGCTGCCAGTACAGCCTCTCAAGGGGAGCAGTTGCCTCAAACCCTGAGAAACGAAGTAACCGCTATTCTTAAAAACGAAATCAAAGCTCGTAATATTGAATATGCTACTTTGGTGAATCGGGATAAAAGGATCGTTGTTAATGCCAACTCCAATCGTACGGGACAAATATTCGATCCTGACGGTTTGATTAGTCGAGTCTTAAAAAATCCTCAACAGATTAAAACCAGTCAAGTTGTTAGCTCGAAAGAATTACAAGCCGAAAAACCACCCCTTGCTCGGGATTTATCATCGGGAGATGCTTTAATTCGCTACACTGCGACTCCTGTATTTAGTAAAGATCGCAGTCAAGTTACGGGGGTTTTGCTGTCGGGGGATGTTGTCGATGGCAAGCCTGCAATTGTAGAAAATACGGTCAGTGCCTTTAGCGACAAGCAAGGGTACAGTGCGATTTACCTCCGTCAACTGAGTGGAGACTTTGTTTTATCTACCTCTTTTAATAATCTTGGCGAAGGAATAGGTAATGATGTTGCTCTAGAAAACTCAGATATTTTAGACAAAGCAATTGCTAACGATTCCTCTATCGTCAAACAAACGGGCAAACTTCAGGGTCAAACTATGGCTTTGGCAGCTAAAGCTATTACTGATAGTACAGGTCAACCTATCGGAGTTCTGGTTTATGGAACTCCTGTTGCTTCCTTAAATCAAATAGTTTTCAATAGCCTATTATCCCAATCTATTGTCTCGATAATAGTTTTAGCTGTAATAGTTCTTTTGAGCCGAATTTTGAGCCAAGCGATCGCCGAACCAATTCAAACTCTGCAAAAAGTAGCACAAGATTTTTCTGAAGGCAATCTTAAGGCGAGAGCAAAAATTGATAGTACTGATGAAATAGGAATATTAGGCAGTACCTTTAATACTTTGGCTAATTCTATCGAAGCCAATGAAGCTCGTTTGAAAAAAGATGCCAAGACGTCTCGTTTACTCAAAGAAATCGCTCTAGACATTTCCCAAGCCCAAGAAATCACGGCAATTTTACAAATTGCGGTAGAAAACAGCAAAACGCTATTGAATTGCGAGCGAGTTGTTTATCATAGTTTTGATAAAAACTGGCGGGGCAAAATTATCGCAGAAGCAGTAGAAGTTGATTTTCCTGCTACTTTGGGTACAGAAATAGACGACCCTTATTTTGCCGAAAGCTATGCAGAAAAATATCGGCAGGGAGGAGTAAAGGCGATCGCTAATATTCATCAAGCAGGCTTAGATGACAGTCATCTTAAATTGTTAGAGCCTTTTGGGGTCATTGCCAGCTTAGTAACTCCTGTCATTAGAGGAGAACAACTAATCGGTTTATTAATTGCACATCAATGTAGCGAGTCTAGGGATTGGCAGCAAGATGAAATAGATTTGCTATCCCAGATTGCAGGGCAGATAAGTACAGCGATCGAAAAAGTTGAGCTATTAGAAAAACAAGCTCAAGCAGAACAACAGGAAAGAGCTGCTAAAGAAAATCTTCAGCGCAGAGCCTTGGAATTGTTGATGGAGGTAGATCCAGTTAGTCGAGGGGATTTAACCGTACACGTAAAAGTAAAAGAAGATGAAATTGGCACCATTGGCGATTCTTACAATGCCACAATTGAAAGTTTGCGTAAGCTAGTAGCCCAAGTACAAACAGCAGCAATCCAGGTATCTAGCACTACCAGTGATAAAGATATTTCTATTCAAGAGTTATCAACTGGTGCATCAGCCCAAACCCAAGAAATCAAAAATGCTTTAATCAGAATTCAAGGAATCACCAATTCTATCCAAGCTGTAGCCAATAATGCCAAATCCGCCGAAGCAGCGGTATTAAGAGCAGCTCAAACCGTAAAAGCTGGTGATGATGCCATGACTCAAACGGTAGAAGGTTTCCAAGAAATCAGAAGTACCGTTGCCGAAACAGCCAAAAAAGTAAAACGCTTGGGAGAATCTTCTCAAAAGATTTCTAAGGTGGTTAATGTAATTAGTAATTTTGCCGATCAAACCAACCTCTTGGCTCTTAATGCTTCGATTGAGGCTGCTCATGCAGGGGAAGAAGGTAGAGGGTTTGCAGTAGTTGCAGACGAAGTGCGAT
>CAYXWE010000022.1:0-13112 GCA_964468145.1 uncultured Pleurocapsa sp. | reverse complement strand
ATCACTATTTGGGTTTCTGTTTCATAGCACCTGGCTTAACAGACTTACTCTGTTCGGCTCTTACGGTCGCTCCGCAGACTAACACGGCAAGCCCTGCCGCTAAAATGTTTTTCCCCGCATTGATATCACGATCGATGCCTTTTGTGCCACAGCTAGGGCAATCCCACTTACGTACACTCAATGGCAACTTATCCATTACGAAACCGCAATGGTTACATCGCTTACTGCTAGGGAAAAATCGGTCGATCTTGACCAATTTTTTACCGTACCAATCACATTTATATTCAAGTTGACGAAAGAACTCACCCCAGGCAGCATCACTTATACTTCGAGCAAGCTTGTGATTCTTGACCATATTTCTGATAGCAAGATCTTCAATAGCTATCAAGCTATTTTCTCTAACCAATTTGGTTGTCAACTTATGGAGAAAATCAGTACGAGCATCTTTGATTTTGGCGTGTATTCGAGCCACTTTGAGTCGCGCACGCTCTCGGTTATTAGAGCCTTTGGTTTTCCGACTCAATTCCTTTTGCGCGCAGACAAGCTTCTCGTACAGCCGATTGAAATGCTTAGGATTAGATATTTTCTCACCGTCGCTAGTGCTAATCAGACTGGTTACACCAGCGTCGATACCAACTTGTTTAGATGTTGGTGGCAAAGTCTCAATAGTATGGTCATCTACCAACAACGAGACAAACCATCGCCCAGATGGTTCGAGTTTTACCGTAACTGTAGATGGGCTACAACCTTCGGGGAGATATCTAGACCAGACTATGTTCAAAGGTTCAAAGCACTTAGCAAGCCAGAGTTGATTATCTCGGAATTTAAAAGCCGACTTGGTAAACTCAGCAGAACCACCATTGCGCTTGGCTTTAAACCTTGGATACTTAGCTCTTTTACCCCAAAAGTTAGCAAACGCTTTTTGCAGATGCCTCAAGCATTGCTGCAATGGAACACAGCTAACCTCGTTGAGAAAACTAAGGTCTTCGGTTTTCTTCCAACCAGTCAGCAAACTAGAAGTTTTGGAATAGCTAATTCTTTTTTGGTTTTCGTACCAAGCTTTAGTTTTAGCAGAAAGAGCTTTGTTGTAGACAAGCCTGACACAACCCATTGTCCGTCGCAAGAGATTTTCTTGCTCGGCGGTGGGTTTAAATCGGTACTTGTAAGCTCTTTCAACCATATCGAAGTGTATCCTTGAGGATAGCTCACATTTTACCACATTAATTGTTAAAAACTTAATTAGAGGAGCGCGAATTCCTCTCGTCGGCAGAGCCGAGAGTCTCCTTCGCGCAAATGCAAGATGAATCAAACAAGCGACGATGGTAAGAATAACTTTTTACTTCCGAGATCGCGTTATCGCGGGGAGTTTTCTCCCCAAAATTTAGCTTTTAATGCCAATTTGCAAGAATTTGCTGGCAAAATTGGCTATATTTGTGCTTTAGAAACCAATGGCAAAATATCTACAGAGGAAGCTTACGATCGCATTAAAGAATTATGGGGTAAGTTAGAAGCTTCTAAAAACGGATTGTTAGATCGCGATTAGTTATTAGTTATCAATTTAGGATCGAATTTAGTCATAGAGTCTAATACCAAATCTGCAGCAGAAAATAGATTTTTATCGAATAAAGGATCGGGAACGACTACTACAGACATCGAAGCTGCGATCGCAGCCTCCATTCCCGAACGAGAATCTTCAAATACCAAGCACTGTTCGGGTTGGGCATTCAACCTTTGGGCAGTTATTAAGAAAATATCTGGTGCGGGTTTGCCCCGCTCGATCTCTGGATCGTCGCCCAAAGTGATAGTTTCAAAGTACTGTAACCAATCTTGATGGTTCACGGTTTTCATCTCAAAATTGTCTTGTGCCGAACTAGTGGCGATCGCCTGGGGTATATTATGTTGAGCTAAATGTTTGACTAGCTCTATTGTGCCTGGAAGGGTTTGGGCAGTAGCATATAGAGGATAGAGCAGTTTGTTTTTTTCGATTAAGTATTCTTCAATAGTTAGAGGAAGATCTAGAGTTTCAATAATAGTTTGGGCAGAATGAATCGCTGTCGTACCCGCGATCGCTATTTTAATTTCATTATTGAAAACTTTGCCGTAACGCCGAACAATTTCACTATTAACTCGTTCGTTAATCGATTCGGTATCTAACAATAATCCATCCATGTCGTAAATGACGTGGGTAATAGATTCAAACATAGATTTTTTCAAATAGCGATCGATATAATATGAATGTAGCTAACATGATGAAAAATCACAATCTGGCTAAATCAATACAGCAAGTAGGGTGGGGTCAATTTCTTATTATACTGAAGTATAAGACAGAGCAAGACGGAAAAGTCTATCAAGAAATAGATAGGTTCATCCAAGTTCTAAAATACACAATTCTTGCTTATTTCAAATAGAATCCTTGCCGTTGGATGTACGTTTTTGGGATTGCCCAAATTGCGGTACAAAGCATATAGACCGCGATGTCAATGCAGCGTGTAACATCCGTATCGGAAGGACTGCGAATAATCAAGGTCGCGTCTTCAGATGTAAAATCTGAAGCTTGTGACGACCGTAAATCTTTGACCTCTGGAACAGGGGATAAAGCCTATCCCCCAGATGTAAGACGTAGTAGTAGAGGACGCAAGAAATCTACGCTCTGCGCGGTCTGTTGGATAGGAAGCCCACACGCCCTATCTTTGATTCGGTGTTGGGTAGTTCGCGAAATTGAATTTAAGGTTTTGAAGAAACGTAAGAATTTATAATTACTCCATTAAAATTTTTATCGATGTCAACTTTTTCTCGATCCGATAGTAACCAGGATAGTCAAGATCCTAGATTAGAAATTGATTATTTATTAGATACCAGTGCCATAGAAAAAGATGATGTCATCGAAGCGATCGCAGGTTTGAAAAGTACGCCCAAATCCATTCCTCCGCGCTATTTTTACGATCGCCTGGGTTCGCAATTATTTGAACAGATATGCCAACTACCCGAATATTATCCTACCCGTACTGAAGCTAGTATTCTTAAGCAGTATGCTTCAGAGATAGTTAGTTTAACTGAGGCAGTAGAATTAGTAGAATTGGGTAGCGGAAGTTCTACTAAGACTCGCTTTATTTTAGATGCTTACAAACAAAGCGATCGCCCTTTATATTATACTCCCGTAGATGTTAGCGATAGTATCCTCAAGCTAAGTGCCAAAGATCTTTTGTTGGAGTATCCTCTATTAAAAATACAGGGTAAAGTTGCCACTTACAGCCAAGCCCTAGAACAACTATCTAGCTATTCTTTGGGTAGAAGAACGATTATCTTTTTGGGTAGTAGTATTGGGAACTTTAATTCCCATCAATGCGATCGCTTTATTACTCAACTGACTAAGGCTTTAAATCCAGGGGATTATTTTTTGCTAGGCATAGATCTGCAAAAATCCTCAGATATTTTAAATGCTGCCTACAATGATGCTTCTGGTACTACCGCAGCTTTTAATCTTAATATACTGCAACATCTCAACAATCGATTTGAGGGCAACTTCGATCTCAATTTATTTAGACATCAGGCTATTTATAATATTGCCCTGCATCAAATTGAAATGTATTTAATTAGTCTGCAAGCTCAATCTCTCAGGCTGAATAAACTCGATTTGACTGTTGATTTAAAACCAGGAGAAGCAATCTTAACGGAAATCTCTCGCAAGTTTAATCTTACCCAGATGAAACAGTACTTAGGCGATCGCAACCTAAATCTAATTCAAACCTATACCGATCCACAACAGTGGTTTGGTTTGTTGTTGTGTCAAATGCAATAATGCTAAATATTTAAAGAAAAAATACCTTCTTGCCAACCCGATGGCCCTAGTTGGGTAGCATAATAAACATCAACATCGCGATCGAGGTGTAATTTTTCGCCTTTCCCTGAAGGGATAACTATAGCGTAGTCTGCCTGTTCTAACATAGGTAGATCGTTAGGACTATCCCCCAAGGCGACGATCTTGACTGTTTCGGGTGCGGTGGGTGCATAGTGTTTTCTTAATAAAGGAAAACAACTAGCTTTATTAAAAATACCCATAACATGATGAAATCTACCTCCTTTAACACACTGTAGATTCAATTTCTCAAGTTCTTGGCGCAGTTTACTCAGTGCAGTATCAGAATCTTGCCACAACAAAGGCTCAGTAGCCGATCTTTGCATGGCTTTTTGGGCATCATCTTGAGTAAGTCCCGTCCACCTTACCACATCATTTACTTCTGCATCGGCAAATCCTTGATATTGTAGCTCAAGCTTTTCTTTGAGCGATCGCAATTGGGGTAAAAACTGTTCTCTGGGAGTTGCTAAATATTGAACATCTCCCATCCCGACTATAATGCCCCCATTTTCGCAGACAAAAGGTTCTTGATTATCAAGCTGTTTTCGTATGCTGGCTATTTCTGCCTGAGTTTTGCTGGAGTTGAGAACAATTGGTATTCCTCGTTTGTCTAATTCTTGAATAGCATCCAAGGCAGGAGTATATTCGTAAGTCTGACGATCGAGTAAAGTTCCGTCTAAATCGGTGACAACTATATACTTCATGGTTAAATTCAAGGATGTATTGGGGTAAGGAATTTTTGAGAAAATTATAAGCTATAGTCATTCCAAATAGAAAGCATAGGATATTAACAGATAATTACTTGCTACCTACTACCTACTACCTACTACCTACTACCTAAAAAAGATTAACTAGAGAATAGGGAAATTAATTAGAACAACTATAAAAGGCTGTTGGATCGAATTAAAGGCAGGTTAAACTATTTGATTGATGATTATTGATGCCCAAGAATATTCCCATCAAGATCGACTCTTTATTACTTTATTACTTTAGTTCTCTAGTCAATATATAGAGCATGGTTGCCAGTCAAAATCGCCCTTCTATTCAAGTACAAGTATCTGATATCGAATCGAATGATTGGACAAAAATCCGTCATTACGAATACCCTGACTATACGCGATCGCCCTTAGAAATTTCCCCGATAGCCAGAGACAGAATATACAAACGTCTTTGCTTTTTATACGGCGAAGCAGAAGCTAAAAAATATTTACCCGAACTAGAACGAGTCCTTAAGGTTTATTATGCTCATAAACCACCAGCCCGAATAGAAGCAGAACAAAAACTCAATCCTCGCGATCGCTTTACCGAACAAGATGTAATTCTGATTACCTACGGGGATTTGCTGCGGAGTGAAACATCCTCACCCCTGGCTAGTCTGGTTCATATCCTAGAAGAAGTTCCTGGCTTCAAAAAAGCCATCAATACCCTGCATATCTTGCCTTTTTTCCCCTATTCAAGCGATCGCGGGTTTTCCGTCACAGATTTTCGTAATGTAGACCCCAAACTAGGCTCGTGGCAAGATATTGCCAAAATTGGCGATCGCTATCAATTAATGTTTGATGCGGTATGCAACCATACTTCTTCTAAAAGTAAAGCGTTTCAAAAACTCTTGAGTGGCAACCCTGAATATAAAGATATTGCTACAGTTTATCTCGACCCTAATGAGTTAACTCCCGAGGATCGTCAGCTAATTGTTCGTCCCCGCACTAGCGATGTGCTAACTAAATTTCAAAGTATTAATGGCCCAATTTGGGTTTGGACGACTTTTTCAGCAGATCAAATTGACCTTAACTATCGCAATCCTAAAGTATTGCTGTGGGTAATGGAAACCCTCTTGCTATATGTGCGTCGCGGGGCAAATTTAATTCGTCTAGATGCAGTAACCTATTTATGGCAAATTCCTGGAACAAGCTGCGCCAACCTCGAACAAACCCACGAAACAATTAAACTATTTCACGATATTTTTGAAATTGTTGCTCCAGGAGTAGCCCTAATTACAGAAACCAACATTCCTCACCAGCAAAACATTGCTTACTTTGGTAACGGTAGGGATGAAGCCCAAATGGTTTATAACTTCGCCCTACCTCCTTTGGTACTCCATACCTTTTATCGAGAAGATACTACCGCTTTGGCAAAATGGGCAAGTGAGTTGGAATTTCCCGCAGATACCTGCACCTATCTCAATATTTTAGATACTCATGATGGTATTGGTTTGATGGGTGTCAAAAATATTCTGACTAGAGATGATATTGATTATCTCATTGGTAGAGCCAGAGAGCATGGAGCATTTATTTCTTACAAAACAGGTGCAGGGGGCAAAGATGAACCCTATGAAATCAATACTACTTGGTTTAGTGCTTTAAACTTAGATAGTGGCAACGAACCTTTAGCCATCCAAATCAAGCGTTTTGTCGCTTCTCGCAGTATTGCACTGGTTTTGAAAGGCGTACCAGGAATTTATTTGCATGGTTTGATTGGTACGAGTAATGACGTGGACACAGTAATTAAAACTAAATCCAAACGAGACATTAACCGACAAATAATTTCTGAAGCTGCCCTCGATAAAGAATTAAAGCTACCCAACTCCAAGCTATCTCAGCTTACTCAAGCTTTGGGCAAACTATTAGAAAATCGAGTGCGACAAAAAGCATTTCATCCCCAAGGAAGTCAACAAATATTAAATATTAGCGATCGCTGTTTTGTAGTGCTAAGAATTGCTCCCGATGGCAAAGAACACATTTTAACTATAACTAATGTCTCTAACCAAACCTGCCAATTAGAAATACCTGTAGATTATTTGAAGTTAAATAATTCTGATACTGCTAAAAACAATACTCAAGATCGTACTTACTGGTATGACTTGATTGGGAATAGAGGAGTGAGAGTTCAGCAGCAAAAAATATTTTTGGCTCTACATCCTTATGATGTGGCGTGGTTAGTACCCTATAGTGAGTTGGAACGACATATCGAAACGTCTGACTAGTAAATTTTTACTAGATGCAGGGGCTTACTACTAACCCCCTGTTTCTATAATTTATCAAACAACCAAAATTAACTCTTGAACAACTTGACCTTGAGAATTAGTAACCTCCAACACTGTCAAATTAGCTTCAATTCTTTCGCGACATTCATAATCTGAAGCGATGGTAGGGTTGAGATCGACTTTTAAAGTTTCTAGCTGACAAAATTGTTGAATAGTTAAGTTGCTCATAATCAAATCTTGATACTTGCTTTATTGAATCTTTACAGTTGTTGATTCAAGATAACTTTGTCTTTGTAGTGAAACTGCGATCGAGATCACTGTTGCCATCTAATGCCAGACTTCTTGTATAAGTCCTGAGTTATCGTAAGTTTTTAACCAATGACCAATAACCAATAACAAAAAACTAACAACAAAAAACTACTAAATAGGCAATCGCTGTAAATCTTTATTGCTACCAATTACTACCATCACCAATCCTTGATTGAGTATTTGACCGGGATTGGGATTAGTCACAAACTTATCTCCATCGCCGAGGGCTAAAACACTCAAACCAAATCTTTTACGCAGATCGAGTTGAGCGAGGGTTTTGCCATTAAATTCTTCTGGAACTAATACTTCGACGATACTATTTTCAGTATCCAATTCAAAACGCTCCAAAAAAGCTGGTTGAGTCAGGGTACTGGCTAAAGCACAGCCAGCTTCGTATTCGGGGAATACTACCCGATCTGCACCGACTCGACGCAATACTTTACCGTGAATTTCGGAAGAGGCTTTGGCAACAACCTGTTCTACTCCCGCCTCTTTAACATTAAGAGTAGTAATAATACTTTCTTGGAGATAATTACCAATAGCGACAATTACCGTATCCATTTCAAAAATACCAGCTTCTTTGAGGGATTCTGGTTCGGTAGAATCAAGCTGAATGGCATGGGAGGCAATTTTTTGAGTCAAAGCTTGAGTAACTAATTTTTCGTCGATATCCGTACCCAATACTTCGTAACCCATTTTATGCAAAGACGTACATACCGCTCGACCAAAACGACCCAGTCCAATGACAGCAAATTGGCGATTTTTGGGGCGGGAGTTAGTTAAAAAACTGAGAGATTTCAATTTTGCCTCTTACCTGAAATAATTTTAACTATAGGCATTTTACCAACGAATAATTAACAATTGATAATTAATCATTAGAGTTCTTACATAAATCATTAACTGAGTTTAGTTTTAGACAAATGACAAAGAACAAATGACAAAAAACTATCAATTTATGATCCTGAAAATTATTCGCCTACATTAGTTTATTAGGCTTTGCTCGATAGGTAAAAAGTAACATTGAAACGAGTGGCATCGTCTAGTGGATTTATACTCTTAATGGCGATCGCTTTTAAATGGGGAAATAACGCTCGGATAGCCAGTTTGGTTACTTTGTATAGAGGGATCGAATCTTCTAATAAGGATTTACTACCCTGAAGCTCGATATAGGCAGAATTAGAGCGATTGAAATTAAGAGAGTTAAGTATTTGCTGTAACTCAGGGTTATCTAGAAAGGTTTTCCCGACTCGATCTTTATCGGGATTTAGTAGTGTGGTTTGAGCGGATAAATTTGCTCCTTCAATAAACAAAGAAAAGCTCAAGGTTTGTTTATCGCCGTAGGTAGCTACCGTTGATTTATCCAGCCAAGCAGATAAACCCACAACATCAAAATAACCAATTCCGATACGGGGTCGATCGATGTTGGCTAAAGCTGTTTGATAAGCTGCTGACTGCTGTAGATTCAAATCTACTGCTTGAGCTTGGTTGATGGCTTCTTTTAGCAACCGAGGAGAGTTAGCAAATAAAACAAAATCCCCTACAAGCACGCTACTCCAAACCGCAGAATTGCCCTCGGTAACAATAATATTGGCTTGTTTATAGGTTTCAATCCTGGTATTGTTTCGATCCCCATAAAAGTTGCGGAGACATTCCCCAGCTAGTTGGGGATTTTTAACTGCGATCGCCAAAATATATCCAGGTTCGACTTTTTCTTGGGAACTGCGATCGAGGTCGAGATCGGCGATCGCCAAAGTAATTTCCTCTCCGATCCAAGGTTTTATATCTCGTCGATAATCCAAACCGATTTTATTTGCCAAATCTTGCTCCCACTGTTGCCATTGTTGGCGATCGCGTCTCCGCTCTTTGAGGGGCAAACTAACTTGATGCAAGGCATTTAATTTATCGGGGTTGGCGAGTAAAGAAACCATTGCAGTAGCTTGCTTGGGCATATATGTCGCAGCCTGAGGAAAATGATTTACGCCTCCGGTTAATAAAGCCAGGGAGCTACTACTAACTAGCCAACCCCAACCCAAAAGCGCGATGCCAAATACGGCGATCGCTCCTACAAGCAAAGTCCTCAAAAAAGCAGGAAATTTCATTACTCAAACTATATTTTGTATATGTATCAAAATAAAGGTTTGCGCCGTATCAAATACGATAGATCTGCTCGATCCGTAAAAAAATTAACAATAAATCGCCAGGGATCTGAGGGAAAATTAAAAGATAGTTAAAACATAGTAAATATTTTTAAAAATTGTAGTGTCTTACAGTAGTTCAATTCCTGAAATCGATGTAAATCAGCTAGCAGTAAGATTGGGTTCGAGCGATCCTACTCTGCAGTTGATTGACGTGCGAGAAAGAAACGAAGTCGCGATCGCCGAAATTCCAGGGTTTACCGTATATCCTTTGAGCGAGTTTGAAAGATGGTCGTCACAAATTATGCTCGATCTGCAACCAGAGGCGGAAACCATAGTTATGTGCCATCATGGAATGCGATCGGCACAGCTATGTCAATGGCTGGCAATGAGGGGATTTAGTAACGTTCTGAATGTCGCAGGAGGGATAGATGCCTATTCCCGTTTGGTTGATTCTACTATTCGTCGTTATTAATAGACCAATTTATCTCTAGCAAAACAATTCTAAAATTAACATCTACTAGCAATTATATTTAATGGCACACCAATCCGATCTAAGTGCGAGATATCAAAATATATTAAAAGCTACTATTAAGCACTATATAGCTACCGCAGAGCCAGTAGCTTCCAAAACCTTGGCAAAGGAATATGACTTCAACGTTAGTTCTGCCACCATTCGTAACGCGATGGGACGCTTAGAAGAAGCAGGATTACTCTATCAACCTCATACATCTGCAGGTAGAGTACCCTCTGATTCTGGCTATCGTACTTATGTAGACCATCTGATTGTACCCAATAGTAATGTCAAAAAAACTATTCAAAAATCTCTCCAAAAAGAATTACAAGTAGCCAGGGCTAGTTTTGAAGGTTTACTACAGCGTGCAGCCAAAATACTGGCAGCCCTAAGCGGTCATATCGCTCTGATTACCTTTCCTCAAAACATCAATAGTATCTTGCGTCATTTGCAGTTGGTGCTAGTGGGCGAGGATCGGGTCATGTTGATTGTCGTGACAGACTCTTTACAAACCCAGTCGATTTTGATCGAATCTCCCTTACCAAATGATTCTACAGACGAATCGATTATTCGAGACGAACTGCAGGTACTATCTAATTTTTTGGATTATCAACTCAAGGGACGTTCTTTAAATGAAATTGCGACTTTAGATTGGGCTCAACTCGATCGCGAATTTACTCAATATGCCGATTTTTTTACTACTTTACTCGATAGCCTCAAGCTAGCTTTTCAGGCTCATAATAACAGCCCAATTTTAATTCATGGTGTAGCCGAGTTTTTGCGCCATCCAGAGTTTTCTCAGCTACAGCAGGTACAGAATCTTTTATCTTTGCTAGAAGAACAAGAGCAACTATTACCCGCTATTTTCACTTTCCCCGATACAGAGGATATTTTCGGACGAGTAACTATTAGAATTGGTGAAGAAAATCATCTCGAACCGATGCAAAGCTGTACTTTGGTTTCGGCTAATTACTATCAGGATGATACTCCTGTAGGTAGCGTGGGTATATTAGGGCCCAAAAGAATGCTTTATGAAAATGCGATCGCCCTAGTAGAAAATACTGCTAACTATCTTTCTAATCCTTTTCAATTATCAATTTAATTGTCAGTTAAATAAAAATATTGAAAAGTGCGATCGCGCTAAGGATACTGCTTCAACAAAGTCTATGGAACACGACAGTTTACAGCAGTTGAAGCAAAATTATTGGGCGAGCTGCTAGCAGGTTGAGCGGTAAGCACTACAGTACCTCGTGGGTCTTTATACCAACCACGAGCAGGGAGCGGTAAACTTTTTTCAGTCACGCTCTGCAAATGCTTTTCTTGGACAGCAGGATTATCAACAGCGTTAAATTCGATTACAGACCTAGCATTTAACATTTCTTGAGGAGGATTTGGTATTCCGCCTCTTCCGATGATGGTGAGTTGACTAACACTAGCACCTCTATCGGCAGGGCAAGCAACGGCTACTTCTTCTTGAGCTTGGGTAGGCTGCTGAATTACTTCTAATAAATCAACAGTAGTAGGTTCTAAAGTTTCTATATCTACTACTCCGTCTATTCCTAACTCAGAGCTAGCACTAACCTGGCACGACTCACAAATAATTAACCTTTCAACGTCAATTTCTACGTTTCCACCCATACCCGCAAAGGCATCTGCAGTAACTTGACTATCTTCTAATATCACTACACTATCAGCATTAATAGTTATATTACCGCCGTTACCATTTTCTGCTGCGGTTGCTGTGGTCAAACTTCTACCTTTCCAGATCGCATTATCTGCATCGAGTAAAATATTCCCACCCTCACCAGACTGAGTAGCTGCAGTAATAACTCCTTGGCGATCTAGAGAAATTGAATCAGCATCAATCTCTAATCTTCCCCCATTCCCAGAACCACTGTTGATTACTGATACTTCTCCTCGATCCGTAATTTGTAAATCTTCTGTCTCTAGAATTACACGTCCTCCATTTCCACTAGGAATATCAGGTAATGAAAACAGTTGGCGAGTATTTTGATCTTCAATGTTGGTACCAGAAGAAATGCTACTAGGCTCATTTGAGCCTAAAGTTTGCCCGCTAACTTCTATTGATTCTGTTGCTTGAATTGTGACATCCCCTGCATCACCACTAGCAACAGCAGAAGAATCTATTATTCCTCCATCTCGTACAAATAATTTAGTTGTGTCTAAGTTTAAGTTCCCTGCTTTGCCAACCCCCAAACTAGAAGCACCCACAAGACTCGCAACAGACTGGCTGGGTTCTACTCCTCTAACCTCAATTGATTCGGTTGCCTGAATGTCAATATCTCCTCCCAAACCAGTGCCAAAAGTTCCAGCAACAACTAAAGCTCCATCTAGAACAGCAAACTTGCTAGTTGTTACATTTATGTCTCCCGAATCTGCTGTTCCAAAGGTGGAGGTGCGAATAAAACTCAGATTGTTGGGTTCTCTGGCAGAAAATCCTTTGACGAGTACATTTTCTGAAGCATCGATTATGATGTTGCCCCCTGCTATATTATTGAAAGTGGCAGCAGAAATATTTGCTCCTTGTTCCACAACCAACTCTTGAGTAGAAATAAAAATATCTCCTCCTGGGAGTGAATCAACATTGGTGTTGTTAGGAATATTCTGTGGTTCTGAAAAGCTATTGTCAGTACCAAAAGGATTCGGCTGTCTAATCCCTAATTCCGAGGTAATACCACTATTATTATTTAACAAAATCGAATCAGCATTAATTGAAATGTTATTAGAATTGCCCCCTGCATTATTGCGGGTAGTAATTAAAGCTCCATTGGTCACATTCAGCTTTGAAGTATTGATAGTTAAACTACCTGAGTTGCCAGTGGGTACAGGGGGTAATCCCAATAAATCCTGTATAGGAGAATCGAGAATATTAACGCCAGATGTAATTAGGCTGGGATTAATCGATCCTGGTATAATTCCATCAACAGTTATCGAATCAGTGGCAGAGATTGTCAGGCTACCAGCATCCCCCGTATCAAAGGTGGAAGTATCAATTCTTCCTCCGGCTAAAATAGTGATATTAGAGCTATCTACATTTAAGTTACCAGCATTTCCCGTGCCAAAGGTAGAAGCAGTTAAAGCACTGGGGGTAAAAATATTAGATTCGATCCCTGTTATTTCTATAGAATTGGCTCTAACGTTTAAATTTCCTCCATTTCCACTACCAAAGATACTAGCTGCAACCGATCCTCCTGAATTTATCGATAGAAAGTCCGTACTCAGATCTAAATTTCCCCCTTCTCCTCGACCAAAGATACTACCTGCCACCTTCACCTCTTCCACCCTTGACCTTGG
>CAYXWE010000021.1:0-13149 GCA_964468145.1 uncultured Pleurocapsa sp. | reverse complement strand
AATGTTGTTCTTACTAAATAAGCTCCAATTAATTGACGTATGAATCATGTTTATCAAAAACAGCAGCAACAATATCATCCCCTTCTTGCTATAGGATATGTTATGGGGCCTGCCTTGATTATTGCTAGCCATTTGGGAATCTTCTTATTGTTTTTAACTGGACTTAGTTGGCAGGCTTTAGTCTGGGTAATAATTCTTCACGTTATTAGATCGACTAGTCTTACAGCTATTTACCATCGACTAATCATTCATAAAGCTTATCAATCACCATCTATAGTTAAGTGGATAGGCAGCTTCATTGCTAGTTCTTCTGCTCAAATGGGGCCAAGTTGGTGGAAGGGACATCACCTCGAAGCACATCATCAGGTTTCAGATATGGAGGGAGATCGCCACTCTCCTAACTACCCCTTTACAGGAATGAAAGGTTTTTGGTGGTCTCAAGTAGGATGGTTTTTCTCAAAAAGCTTTTTTCCCCACAATTTACCTTCTGATGTAGAATCAGACCCAGTTCTTAAAGCAATCGATCGCCTGCACTTTATTCCCGTACTACTATTGGGGTTATTATCCTACTATATTGGTGGGTTAGAATTTGTGGGAGCTTTTTGTTTGAGTACTGCTCTACTTTATCATTCTACCTGTTCGGTAAATTCTTTGGCTCACATAGCTGGTTCTCAACCATTTATGACGACTGATAATAGTCGTAACAATTGGTTTGTAGCCTTAGTAACTATGGGAGAAGGGTGGCATAATTTACATCATGCAGTTCAATGGTCTGCTCGTCATGGTTATACGATTCGCGATGGTAAAATTGCTAGACTCCCCGATCCTACTTACTGGTTTATTAAGCTCCTAGAAAGGTTTAATCTGGCATGGAATATCAAACTCCCTTCGGATGAATATTTATTAGCTAGAGCTAATAACAAATTAGATGTTGCTCCGCGAGAAATAGTCGAAGTTAACTAGATTAAGACAAATAACTTATGGCTATTATTAGCTTTCGTCGTCAGTTATAAAAATCAAATTAAATTGAGAATAAATAACATAACAAAACTAATGAGACGAGGACGGGAAATAGGATAATATATTTCCCGTCCGAAAAAGGTTTTTGCCTAAAAGTTAGCCAGCCACCTTGCATTCTGTAGATCTGACATTCGTTGAAAGCTTCGAGTAGACTGCAGTACCGCTTGAGTTGATGGCCAGTAGTAAGAATTTAGCTGTTGATAAGGACTATAGAAACTGTAAAATCCACCTACAACATTGTCAAGTTCTTTATCGTTTAGTTTTTCTAATTGGTTGGTTGGTTGGTCGTTGAGATCTTTGAGGGTAATCATTGTTTTCACCTATATGTTTTGTTGTTCTGTAGCTTCTTATTTCTAAGCTTTTATAGGGTATGCAAAATTTGTAAATGCAGAAATCTTGCATTGAAGTTGAAAATTCCCAAATCCTTAGTAGACTTATGGGCATAAATCATTCCCTTAGTGGATGCGATCGCAAAAAACAAAAAACAAAGAACAAAAAACAAAGAACAAAAAACCATAAACTTTGGATTGTCAAAATCATTCATGCCCATAGATCTAGTTTTTAACTGACAAACTTCTTAACCGATTAATAGCTGCTGCTAATTCTTGGGGGCGAAATTGGGCGAGGTTTCCTTGGGGATACTCGGTAATGATATCTAGCCCCGACTCGGCTATATCTCGATCGACTCGTTGGATAATTTCGGCAATAGTCGATCGCTCGTCCAAATATTTTCGAGCATAAACTATGGCAGTTGCGATCGCTTTAAGTTGTCCTGGATCGATTATTTGTTCTACTGCGGATAGTTCGATATCTTCTACCCCAAAGTTAATTAAATCTGTTCCTCTCGATTTAACTTTGATATCTCTTTTACCTCGACTGGGGTTGATACTTGCGGGTAAAGGCATTCTACCCGTTAGGCTGCCAAAGTTCGTTCCCCCTTCGGAGTTACGATCTGTTTTATACTCTTGGGCGATCGCTTTTGCTCGTTCGGTGACATCCTGGGGAAGATAATTTTCTAAAGCAATAACTAAATCGGCCACATCGAAATAATCCCCACTACCTCCCATGACTAAAATAGTAGATACACCATAGTCGGTATAAAGCGGGCGTACCTTATCGATAAAAGGGGTAATTGGTTCTTTTTCCTTAGCTATCAAAGCCTGCATCCTGCGATCGCGAATCGTAAAGTTAGTGGCGGATGTATCTTCATCAATTAAAAGTAATCCCGTACCAGTTTCTAAAGCTTCAATGATATTAGCTGCTTGGGAAGTACTCCCGCTGGCGTTAGTTGTGACAAAGTTAGTCGTAGATCGCCCTTGGGGTAAATGATTGATAAATGGGGAGATATCTACCCCTGCAATACTCCGCCCGTCTTCTGCGCGAATTTTGACACTACTAATATTAGAGACAACGTATTCTCTGCCATCCCCAGGGATATGATTGTAAATTCCTAATTCAATCGCCCTGAGTAAAGTAGATTTGCCGTGATAGCCACCACCAACAATCAAACTAATACCCGCAGGTATCCCCATTCCCTTAATTACACCGTAGTTGGGACAATCAAACTCTACTTCTAAGGATGGAGGAGAAATAAACGGTACAGCATCTAACAGGGGACGAGAATCGACACCGCTACGACGGGGCAAAATTGCTTCATTCGCCACAAAAGCAACCAAGTTTCTACTAGCTAATTGCTGACGCAACCAATCTGCATCTTCGATGGTTTCAACATGACGCTCAATAGCTGTTTTATCCAAAGATTTATACAACAGCATTTCTACAAGCTGGGGAATATCTTCGCACAACATTTGGGCAGCCCGATCGCCTAAAATTCTTCTACCCCTAGCAGGTAATCCAATGACAAACCTGATTTCTAATTCTCGATCGCTAATAAATACCGCATTTCTAACTAAGACCTCTTGTCCCAAAGATGCGATCGCAATTAACCCACTTTTCCCCGTACCTCGATTAGCACTAAATCTTTTTGCACCCTTACTAAACTGCCTCGCTAAATAATCCCTCGTTGCCACTTCCCGACTCTGAGTTTTATATAGCTGCGAAGGAAAACAAGCGACTGTTTGCGGAATAACTACCCTTATCCGAGATGGCGCAGCAAAAGGATCGCCCTGGACATAATCGATAATTAAAACAAAATCAGCAAACTGGTAGCTACCCCTAATCTCTTTATAGGCTTTGTAACTATTATTGTCTAACCTGCGTAAAGTCGAATTTAGAATATCGCGATCTTTCATTTGTCACTTTTCCCCTTCCCCTCTTCCCCTTTTCTCTATCTCAACAGAGATTTTAATCTACAAACCAATCACTTAGCAGCACTAGCTGGTAAAGACCAAATCTGACTACCGCCATCGGCTACAACATAAGGACCATTGATCGTTGCCGAAGAGAATGGAGCGACTTGAACGTCAAAAATTTCATCTACTCCTTGAGAAAATTCCAGACAACTAATCATTTGTCTGGCAGCCAGATCGACGATCGCTACACCGCATTTCAAATCTTTACCCAGGCGATCGCTAATGGGTAAATTGCCAAAAATAGCCGTTTCTCGAATTTTAGATAAACCAACAAAAGCATACTTACCCACCACTACCATCCCGCGAGTGTAGCCTGGTAGATCGATTATTTTTTCTTGCTTCCCCGAAACTATATCCACCATTAATAATTCGCCATGCCCCGAATTAAGTACCAGCAATTGATTTTGGTACATCCTGGGAGAATGAGGCATAGATAAGCCTTCGGTAACTACTCTGCTGCTGGGCACTTCTAGAATACACCCCCCCTTAGCTTTGTTTTCTCGCCAACCGCCAGGGGTATCGGTTTTACCCAAAATAGTTACATATCTAGGCATTCCATTCACCATCGCCATTCCGTTAAGGTGACAGCGATCTTCTGGAGCGAGTGCGCTAACAAATTTGGGTCGCCACTGGGGTAAAAAGTTATAGTTATTGGTTAAAGTGCAAAGACAAGAAAAGCGCGTATTCACCATCCATAATTCTTTATCGCCCCAGGCTAAATCGTGAATCGAAATGTCTCCCGTGTACTGCCCGCCTCTAGTCAGAAAGCAGGCATCATAAGTTCCTGGCGGATCGATTTGTGGGGCGAGATCGCGATCGTTTCTCAGAAAATAAATCCAGTCTTTACCTCCCACTGCTAATTGAGTCGGACTAACAGCCATTCCCATAGCTCGTTCAAAGTTATGAAAACTAATATCTAAGGATTTGTCCTTAGCACTCACCACTCCCAGCTTTCCCGCTTGATAGGTAGAGAAAAATAGAGATATCTTGAGGTGCTTGAGGATATCGCTCAGGTTATTACTATATTCGTAACGTACTTGCCTCAGCTTTTCTGATTTGGCTTCTGTCTCTTTTATATCTGGATTGACCATTGTAAATACATCTGATGTAAGTTCAAGATAATTAACGTTCTTTATTTTTCATCTATCTAGTGGCAGTTTGCTTTGGTCTTTTAAGATTTTTATTTAGTTGTATTTATTTAGTTGTAGTTCGATATCCTCTCAATGGGTAAATCGCAGTCAATATTGGCTAGCATCAAGAATACCAAACTTTGTCAAATCAATTATCCTCTCGTTTGAGAAAAATATGATGCCCAGCCAGTTAAAAACCTATCTCAATCGATTAATACAAGAGAATATAAAAATCAGCACTATGATTTGGGGTGCGCCTGGAATAGGGAAATCAAGTATTGTGGCGCAAATAGCGGACGAACACAATATTGACTTTGTAGATGTACGCTTGTCCCAGCTTGCACCGACCGACTTGCGTGGTTTACCCGTAGCAGATGACGGTATCTCCAAATGGTATCCCCCTGAGTTTCTTCCCAGACAAGGAAAGGGTATTTTGTTTCTAGATGAACTAAACATGGCACCGCCAGCCTTGCAGGGAGTAGCACAACAGTTAATTCTGGATCGGCGGGTAGGTTCTTATATTGTGCCTGAAGAATGGTATGTTTGGGCTGCAGGCAATCGCAAAGAAGATCGCGCAACAGTGTTTGATATGCCTTCGCCCTTGGCTAATCGTTTCTTACATCTCCAGGTTGAGGCAGATTTTAATAGTTTTAAAGTTTATGCCTTAGAAAAACAGGTACACGAACAGATTATTGCTTTTCTTTCTTTTCGCTCCACCTTATTACACAAGCTCGATCCCCAGCAACCCGCCTGGTGTTCGCCAAGATCTTGGGTGATGGCTAGTCATTTACATTACGCTGGTTTGGATATTGCCAGTGCGGTGGGGGAAGGTGCTGCAGCAGAATTTGCAGCATATATCACCCTGTACAAAACACTACCAGATTTAATTCCTATTTTAGAGGGAAACGGTAGTGCGATCGCTTTTCCTGAAGAACCATCGGTTAGATATGCTACCACTACGGGTTTAACAGTTAGGGCAGAAAATGCAACCCAAGCATACAACGCCTTTAACTGGTTGAGCGACAAAGCAACCGCGGAGTGGGTGCAGCTATTCGCCGTGGATATGTTTCGGCAGATGCGACAGTTAGGACAGATGGGTGCATTGGCAAAATTGGTCAAGCAGGATAGGAAATTACAAAAGTTTCTCCAAGATTTTCAAGAGTTAGTCGGCTTTTAAAATAACCAAAAATGTAATGTACGAAGAAAACTTAACCCACAAATGCAGTTTTAGCTTTAAATGCTCTCAGGAATGGGAAAGATTCTTGCCGACTGAAGATAGCGATCGCCGATTTTGTTATAGCTGTCAGCGCGATGTCTATTGTATAGATTCAGAAGTCGATTTAACAATCTCCTCAATTAAATATAAAATCGGCGATCGCTTCATCTCAAAATTTTACAATAGAGCGATCGCCGAATCGATTTGTCGATTTACTTCTTTTGCTTATGCAATAAGCCCTCAGTGAGAATTGAACTCACGACCTCATCCTTACCAAGGATGTGCGCTACCACTGGGCTATGAGGGCATTTATGAACCTTTGATAGTATAGCACCTACCTCAAGTTTTGGTACAAAAAATCATCAATTAAACTGAATGCTCGATATAAAGCTAGCTAAGACGAGTCAGACAGTTAGCAATAATGAAATAAACTACTAGCATCGCAGCAGCAGATGCACCTACTAATGTTCCAGCAAGCATCAGGGAAAACTCTTGCCGATCCAAAGCTGATTGCATTAAATGGAGCGACCATGCCACCAAAGCAACATCAAATATGAGAATTGGTATCAGCATTTTTTACGAAATGTAAACTTTGGTCTTATTTTAATACATAGAATTGGTATTTTGGGCTTAAATTGTAATAATTTAAGCTTTACTCAAGATTCCTAAATTTAAACAATTTCAAGCGATTCTCACGGGGACTTGACGCTCGTGGAGATAGGTTTTAATTTCACCAACGCTGAGTTGTCCAAAGTGTAGCAAAGAAGCTAATAGAGCAGCCTCTGCTTTACCTTTGTCGATTGCTTCATAGATATGCTGGCAGTTCCCCGCGCCACCAGAAGCAATCACAGGGATTTCTACTCCATCGGCGATAGTACGAGTAAGCTCTAGATCGTAGCCCGCTTGTGTGCCATCGGCATCCATACTAGTAACTAATAATTCTCCTGCCCCTCTAGTTGCCATTTCTTTCGCCCAGGCGATCGCGTCAATTCCCGTGTTTTTGCGTCCCCCACGAACATAAACATCCCACCCAGGATTGCTGATATCGGTTCGCCTGCGAGCGTCGATCGCCACGACAATACACTGCTTGCCAAAGCGATCGCTGGCACGATTGATTAAGTCTGGATCGCGGACTGCTGCGGAATTGATGCTAACTTTATCTGCCCCTGCTCGCAACAAAATTTTAATGTTTTCTAAGGATTGAATACCTCCCCCAACTGTTAGAGGAATAAAAACTTGTTCTGCGGTACGATACACCACATCTACAATTGTTCCTCGATCCTCGTGGGTAGCAGTAATATCTAGGAATACTAGCTCATCTGCCCCCGCATCGTTATAAACTTTGGCTAGTTCGACGGGATCTCCTGCGTCTTTGAGATCGACAAAATTGATGCCCTTAACTACTCTTCCTGCATTAACATCTAAACAAGGCAATATTCTTTTAGCAAGCATGGTGAGTTTTTATAAGTTGGCTGACTATTATAAGGGTAAATATATTATTTATTGGCGTACTTGGGTACCTTAATTCCTAACGTCGCTATAAATCGCATCTGGTTGGAAAATGGACACAGAAGGCACTGCCACGAACTAATAACTTTTCAACGAAGCTAATACACATCAGACGTTTGTTACTTACGAGCAGATAGCTGTTGTGTCCTAACATAACTTTGTAAGACTATAACGGGAGTCCCGTAGGCAAGAAACACTGTCACCAAAAAAGCTGGAGTCATGCTCCAGCTTTTTTGGCTCTATGGGGTGGGTTTAAAATTAGAACTTATGTGCGTGCAGTACCTCTGCATCGCAGAGATAGGCGATGCCCGAATAATCGTCGAAAAACTTCGCTGCGATTTCATCCGAAATCTTTAGAGCCAGATCCCGATCGCGGGTAAGCACCTCGAACTTGATATTTGAGTAATTGTCATAAACAGTGGGTCGTCCTGACGAGCGCACATTACGGCTGCCTTTACCTCCAGCCTCCACCATCGTATAGCCGGTAGCCCCAGCTTCATCGATGATCTTAGCTATCTTTTTTTGCAGCAACTTTTCTGTCACAATGACGAGCTTGCTGGCTTTCTGAGTCATGTTAATTACCTCTCAATATGTGTATTTATTAAACTATATAGAAAATTATAAAATCTATAAAAACATTAGTACCTCTAGCGATCGTTGGAATTAGTTACCCATCAATGCCTGGGCTAGACCAATGAAAAGCGGTATTCCCAGAGCAAGGGCAACAGGCGTGCCTACTGCTGTAGACGAACCAATATAGGCAGAGGGATTGGCCGATGGAATTCCAGCTCGTAAAGTGGGTGGCCCTGAGATATCCGAACTGGAGGCAGCAATGACGGCTAAAATTACAACACCGCCAAGGCTAAATCCCGTAATATAGTGGGCAATCATACCGAAACCGAAGGCTATGAACCCATGAAGCAACGGTGCTACAAAGGCATATAAAGCATACCATTGACCGACCTTGCGCAGCTCGCCAATTCTGGCGGTGGCTTCCATACCCATTACTAGCATTAGTATCGAAAGCAGACCGCGAAAGAGAGGATCGAAGAAGCTTTCGTAGACACTTTCTGGACGGGTTAACACGCCCAACACCAGCCCTAGCAACAGTGCCGATAAAGCAGAACCCTGGAGACTTTCCTGAACGATCGGCCATATCTTGACTCGCTTGTTTGGGATATCGCTCTTTGGATAACCGCCTGCGGTAATGCCAAGCTTGTCGGGATACCCTCCTGCGGTAACGCCCTTCTTACTCAGATGCTCGTCTGCGGTAACGCGCTCCTTGCTAGTATAAATACTAGCCAAGACGATCGCGCTCACCAGTGCTGGAATGTCCATAAAGGGATATAGGGCTGCTGCCCAGGGTTCGTATTGAATATTTTCTGTTTCCAGTAGGGTTAGGGCAGCAGCGAGGGTAGAGCCACTAACTGCACCAAATAACCCCGCAGTTGCAATGGCATCAACGACTTTAACCTTCGGTAGCTTCGCCAAAGTGTAGCGTCCGATGAATACGGTCATGATACCTACTGCCATAGCGAACGCTGCGGGCAAAAGCATCTCCAGCAGATTAGCATTGCGGATCGCAATACCGCCACTCAGACCTACTTTTATGAGCAACATGAATACGATGAACTTATAGATTGGATCTGGAATTGTCAGTCGGCTATTGACGGCAGCAACAACCATGCCACCAATCAAAAAGCCGAGGGTTGGGGACTGCAACTTCCCTAGGAAGAGCGTCAAGAAATCGGAAAAAAAATCCACGTTGTAATTCCTCCTTAATCAGAGTGTAGGGATTAGGAGCTGATATTAGAATAGATTAAAGTCAATCATTATTCTTTTGCTCATTGATTTAACTCTATCTCAATAGCTGCCCAAAAGCTAACTAAAATTCAATATTTTGCAACGTATTATTTAATGCTATTGATAATTTAAATTTATAATTTAAAATTTAAATATATTTAAACATGATTGATTATTAATCTATCTCGCAGAGGTGTAAAGCTGTATCTACGATAGATATAAGTTATTTAGTAGATTTGCAGTTCCAAATTGTAGGCAGTTGTTCGTGGCATTCAGCGCAAATGAATAAATTATCTTTGACTACGTTCAATAAACTGCATTTAGTGCAACGACGAAATATAAATCCAGAACGAGCGATCGCGTATTTGCCACGATTTACCCAGTTTTTAATATCTTGCTGGGATTTTATTCGAGTACCAATAGGATAATTAACTACAGAATCTTTGATTTCTTTCAAGCCCACGTAATCGTACATTCTAAAATATTTTTTAATATTAGTTTAAAGTGTATATTTTTGTTAAATTTAGAAAAATAATTATATCTGCTAAATGCTATTAAAACACAGTGAAATTTATTAATTAAGACCGTAAAAGACAAAAAACTTATTATTTATATCTGTAATTATGACAAATACTACAGGTAGATAGATTGCCAGTAAAATTAATACTAACTATATAAACAAAATCGCGATCGCTCTGTTTTTTTTGATAAAAGTTGCTTGGAATAATAGTTGGCATTAACTTGGTTGACCAATCGAAAAGTAGAAATCAATTTAATAACTCCTCTGGTTTGTCAGATAAAAATTCGCTATACGGAGACTAAGTTCATGGATTCAAACTCTGTTCAAATTGACACGTCCACCCAGTCTACTATTACTTTAGAAATCACTATTGAAAATCTAGCCCCAGAAAATGGTATTGGTATTGCTCAAACCTGGTATGGATTTCATGATGGTAACTTCGATCTTTATAACACTGGAGAAACAGCTTCCTTACCTTTAGAAACATTAGCTGAAGATGGAATTACAGGAATAGAACCAGTAATTCCAGGATTAATTGAAGAAGCAATATTTTTTGGTGCAATTCCAGCTAATTTCCCAACTCCAGAAGAAACCGTAGCGGGTCAATTCGCCACAAGTCCTGCAGGACTTAATGGGGGGACACAAGGAATGGTTTTTACAGATAATCGAGTACCTCCATTCTTTTTGGTACAAAATCCAGGAGAAACAATTTCTACCACCGTCACGATCGATCGCGAAAACATTGCCAATAACCGCTATTTGAATTATGCTGCAATGTTGTTTCCGACTAATGATGGCTTTATTGCTAATGATGACCCCCAAGCAATTGAAATCTTCGACAAAAACGGTAACTTTATTGGAGTAGATTTAACTATTTCTGGGGATGATGTATTAGATTCAGGTACAGAAGTAAATGATGAAGACCCTACTAATGTCATTTACGAACTAGATGTAATTGGCAATAGTATTGATGAGAATGGTACTATTCAAGCTTATCCTGGATTTTTAGCTCCTGGTGAGGATGGCGTTTTGGATTTTGAAATTGACGGTGAAGCTATTTTTGCCAACGCCGACTTTACCCAACCCGACTATCCGATCGCCAGAATTAGGGTTGATGTAGTTGAAGAACTTACTGAAGAAGCAGGATCGACAGTTATTGATTTTGAAGATGGCGATCTATCTGGGGGAACTGTAATTAGCGATCGCTATGAAGGTGTAGAATTTTCTACCTCGTCTGAGTTTGGGCTGATGTTGTTTGATAGCGATAACATCACGGGACAAGATTTTGATTTGGCTGCAACTGATTTGGGAAATATTTTGATTATTTCTGAAGATGGCGATTCGAGCAATCCCGACGATAATGCTGCTGGAGGAACTATTGGTATTGAGTTTGACGAGTTGACCCAAGTCAATAGTTTGAGTTTTTTAGATATTGACGAATCTGATAGCGCGATCGCTTTTTATGGTGAAGATGATTCTATTTTGGAAATAGCAGAGATTCCTAGTTTGGGCGATAACAGTTTCCAAGAATTGGATGTTGATGTATTCGGCGTGAGTCGGATTGAAATCGAGTTTGTAGGTAGTGGTGCTTTGACAGAGTTAGACTTTGCTACTATTTAACAAGCGTTGGCGACGTATCTTATTGGGATGCGTCGTCTTCTATTTTTTTGGCTCAAGCCCTAGTCAGAATAAACAAACTACCATCACCAACAGTAGAACCATAGTTTTTAAGTTTTTCAATCTCAGAAATCAGGTTGTTTTTAATCGTTAGTCGATTCTGAATTTCAAGCATTTTTACTTCGTTACTTTGGTGGGAATATATAGCACTGCGGGCTTAAGTTAGGATAAAGAAATAAATCATTTATGTTTATTTGCAGACTGCCAATCTTCTAAAATTATATAAATCACTGGTACAACTATTAAACTCAATAAAGAAGACGCGAGCAAACCGCCAATAATTCCTACAGCCATTGGTTGACGTAATTCCGAACCCGCACCCCAGCCGATCGCAATGGGTAGCATTCCTAAAATAGTAGAGAAAGTAGTCATTACAATCGGGCGCAAGCGCAACGATCCTGTGGTTAAGATAGCCTCGGTACGACTCATCCCCGATCTGCGTAGTTGGTTGGCATAGTCTAAAAGTAATATGGCATTTTTATCTAGTAAACCCAGTAGAAAGATTAAGCCGATTAGAGAAATCATGCCGAAGTCGCTTTGGGTAATCAGTAATGCTAACATTGCGCCGACGATGGATAGAGGTAAGGATAAGCCGATCGTTAACGGTTCTAACCAACGGCGAAAGGGCAAATACAACACTACCAACATACAAATTACCGCTAGAGTGAGAGTAACCGCAAATTCTCCTAGTATTTTCTTAGATCTGGCGGAATCTCCTTCTAAATCAAAAGTAACGTCAGGAGGTAAAATTTTACTAGCGATCGCCTGAGCTTTTTCTGTAGCATTTCCAATACCTAATTCTTCAGTTAAATTGGCATTGATATAGGCTACTCGCTGGCGATCTAAATGAATTAATTTAACTAAAGGTTCGTCTACCCCATCTACCCGCACATCTTCAAACCCTGGTAATTGGGCGATTTCTCTAGAATAAGCGATCGCACTATCCCGCAGACTTTTAATATTGTTTCCTTCTAAAGAGACTTTAAAAGAAGGATCTTCTCCTGTTTCTACAAAAGGAATATCCTCGACGCTAATAATTACCTGGGGGATTTTGGGGAGTTTTTGACGTACCAGGCTTTGTACCTGGGTAGTAGTTAACTCGCGCTTATCTTTTAGTTTGATATAAATCTGACCCTTATTTGGTTCGCTTCGCACTCCCGCAATGGTGTAAACAGATTCTATGTCGGGTTGTTCTAATAAAGTTTGTTCGATCTGTTGTCCTATGGCAATAGTTTTTCTCAGTAAAATTTGTTCTGGCGATCGCGCAATACTTCTTAACCAGCTAAAGTTAGATGATGAAGATTGTTCGATGGAGTTATTATCGGTGTTGCGATCGATATCATTGGCTATAGGATTGGCTATTTTGGGCAATGGAGTAGTATAAACAATTTTAAATTCTCCCCGATCTAAGTTAGGGACAAAACCTTGAGGAATTAAAGGAATTAAAGCAATTCCTGCAATAAAACTAGCAACAGCAATACCTATTACTTCTTGGCGATGATTTAATGCCCACTGCAATAAATTGCGATACTTATCGGTAATAAATCCTAACTTCTGAGATTTTCTAGTATCTGTAACCTTTACCCGCAGCCAATACACCGCCAAGACTGGGGATAAAGTTCGCGCAGCTAATAAAGAAGTCAATACAGCAGCAGAAATAGTAATGCCGAAAGGACGAAAAAACTGACCCAAAGTACCGCCCATCAAGCCGATGGGAAGAAATACCGCCACGATAGTTAGGGTAGAAATAGATGCAGTCAAACCAATTTCGCGGGTAGCAGATAAAGCAGCCTGACGAGGAGTTTCGCCATCCTCTAAATGGCGCATGATATTTTCTACTTCTACAATGGCATCATCGACAATAATGCCAATTGCTAAGGCTAAAGCCAGGAGTGTGAGGGTTTCCAAATTAAAACCCGCTACTGCCATAACAATAAAAGTACCCAATAAAGACACGGGAAT
>CAYXWE010000020.1:0-13175 GCA_964468145.1 uncultured Pleurocapsa sp. | reverse complement strand
AGAGGCTATCGTAGGTAACGCGCAATAATTCTAATTCTGTAGCTTGCTTTTCTAATCCTTGAGTTAAATCCTGCAATCGCTCTACTTCGGAAATAGTTTGAGCTAACTCTGTTTGTTTAGTCGATAACTGCACTTGAATTGCTGCCAGTTTTTCTTTTTTTGTTTCCCAACCATATACTTGAGATTTTAATGCTTCCTTTTCCCCTTCAAGTTCGTTTTTTTCTAATCTTATTTTTCCTATTTGTCTTTGTAATTCTTCTAGGGCATCGAGTTGAGGATTTTCTCGTTCCATCGCTGCAATACGACTTTGTATTTCGCGATCGCGATTGCATAATGAATCAATCGAACTTTCTAATTCTTGTTTTCTATGAGTCAAAGAGCTATTATTTTCTACTAACCGCTCTTTTTTACCATCGATAACTAAAAAATCGGCTTTTGCCTGGTTCAACTTTCCTTCAATATTTTGTAATTCAGTTTCTCGCTGTTGTCTTCGCTCTTTTAACTCCCTAGCTTGCGATCGCAAGCCATCTAAATTTTCTTGTTGACTAGTAATTTTTTCGGTAAAAGATGCTAATTTAACTTCTGCTCGTGCTAATTTTGGGGCAATCTCAGATAGAGTATCTCTTTTGGCAATTAAATCTTTTATCTCTAAATTATAATTAGCGATCGCTCTAGTTAAACTCTGCTTTTTGATGGCTAATTTTTCTAAATCGGTTTGTAACTGTTCGAGGAATGAAAGATTGGGATTTTTTCGTTGGATATCGCGAACTTTATGCTCTAAATCTTCTTTTTTATTTTGTAATGCCAAAAATTCTGACTGAAGCTTGTTCGTTCTTATCTCTAATCCTTTCGTTCCCTCTGTCAGTTCGAGCTTTTGAGCATTTAATTGCGCTACTTGAGCTTTTAAGTCATGCTTTAGTTGTTCTCGATCGCATATTTGTTCCTGCAGTTTATCTTTTTCCCGATTAATTTCTTCGTATTTCTCTTTGATATGAGTTAATTCATTTTGCCTATGTTCTATCTGTTGTTTGAGTTTTGCCAAATTAACATTATCTAGAGCTGCTCTATCTTTTGGCGAGACGATAAGAGTTTCCTTTGCTAGTTTATTTAAGTCTTGAAGATTTTGTTGTTTTTTAGCAATTTCATTATCTAATTTTTTCTTATATTGCTCTTTCTTTTCGATACTTTGTTCGATCAGCTGTTTAGATTGCAGAGCAACTATTGATTGCTGTTCTAATTCATGACAATGTCGATTTAGTTGAATTATAATTTCTTGTTTGCTTTCAATTTCTGCGCATAATTTTCTTATTTTTTGCCGAGCTTGTTCGATTGTGTCGTCATATTCTCTAGAATTCATTTGTTTACCTTGCGATTTACAACGAAGCTTAAACTTATGATTCCCAAATCGAAAATAACATTACAACAATCAAATCTCATTCCTTTGCTGCAAAAGGGCGATCGCCCGATACTCATTTTTAAAGCGATCGACTAGACGAGAGTAAATAGGTAAAATTTGCTGATACTTAGCCACATTATCGGGGATGGGCGATCGCACCATATTAGAGCCTTGCTTTAGCTCAAACTCACTAAGCGAGGAAATTTCCCCCAGAGCATAAAGCCCCAGAATAGCAGCACCCAGACTAGAACTTTCATAACTTTCGGGGATAATAATTTCTCGCCCAAAAACATCTGCAACCATCTGTTGCCATAAAGACGAACGGGCAAAACCGCCAGCAGCTTTGATGCTAGTTACTTCTCCTGCTACAGTTTCTACCGCCTGGAATACCGAGTATAAATTATAAATAACTCCTTCTAAGATCGCTCTAATCAAATGAGCTTTGCTGTGATGCAGACTCAAACCAAAAAAACTGCCTCTAGCATTAGCATCCCATAAAGGCGATCGCTCTCCTGTGAGATAGGGATGAAAAATCAAACCTTCTGCACCAGCGGGAATAGTTTGGGCGATCGCAGTTATCAGATCGTAAGGATCTTGCTGGAGTAATCTCGCTGTCTCTACTTCAGCACTAGCCAATTGTTCTTTTATCCAGCGTAAAATAATACCACCATTATTAACAGCACCGCCCACCACCCAATAGTCTTCTGTTAGGGCATAGCAAAACAAACTTCCTGCGCTATCGGTTTGGGGTTTTCTGATGGTAGTACGCACCGCCCCACTAGTACCTATTGTCATTGCTACCGTACCAGGTGCGATCGCCCCCATACCCAAATTTGCCAAGACTCCATCATTTGCCCCGATCGCAACGGGAGTATCCTTATCTATACCCATTTCTGTGGCGTATTGTGCCTGCATCGAACGAAAAACAGTTGCAGTAGGTACGGGTTGGGATAATTGGGAAGAATCTATTTGGGCGATAGATAGAGCTTCGGTATCCCAAGTCAAACTATGGAAATTAAATAAACCCGTAGCCGAAGCAATGGAATAATCTACTACATATTCTCTAAATAGCTGCCAAAAAACATATTCTTTGATTGAAATAAACTTATCCGCCTCCTGCCAAAGATCTGTATTCTGACGCAACCACATCAACTTAACAAAAGGCGACATGGGATGAATGGGCGTACCAGTACGCAGATAAATTTCTTGCCCGCCGTATTCATCGTTGAGTTTATCTGCCCAAGGGGAACTACGATTATCAGCCCAAGTCAAACTAGGGGTTAGGGGCTTACCATGGCGATCGATGGCGATTAAACTGTGCATAGCTGCACTAAAAGACAAACAGATAATCTCTGCAGCATCGAGATTGTTTTTAGCAACCAACTGTTTAACCGTATCAATAACAGCACGAAAAATGCGATCGCTATCCTGTACTGCTGCATCTTGACTGGGGCGATCGAGGGGATAGCCGATAGATTGACTGGCGATCGCCTTACCATGGCGATCGAATAGAACCGATTTGGTACTAGTAGTACCGATATCCACCCCAATTACATATTTACCCATCTGCATTCGTCTGCGCTCGTCTGTGGATTTGTATTGTCCCAGATCCAAACCCAAACCGCTAGACGAGATTTACTCCATTTTCAGCCCTAGCTGGCGATCGACTATTCAAAAGACTGATTGCCATTAAAAAAAAACTGACATAAATTGTTGGTAACAACAACTACTATAGCGATCCTAAATCATTCATGAAAATTATTTTTGAATGAACCACGGAGGCACGGAGGAGGGGCTGTTTCTTGAGGTTTCCTCAAGAATTTATATGCCCCGTGACACAGAGGAAGAAAGAAGAGAGAGGTTTTCATAAACCATCCCCGATTGCTATATATTTTATTTTTTATTCAATAGTATTCAATATAGATGAACAGTAAAAATACCGATACTTCCATAGAATATAATCCCAATTTGACAGACAAATCTATTTTTTCTATTTTAAATAGCGTTCAGTCTCGTTTAACTTTTTTAGAGAAGTTACTAGAAGGTAAATTACCTGTTTTAGAAATACCCACAGATATAACTAGAGCTAAAGCCACAAAATTTGAAGCAGATAGTCAAACCTTAGAGTTACCTCCAGAATTGATTGATGACCTACAAAATATTGCTGGGGAGGAAAAGGTATCTTTATACTGTCTTTTGTTAACTACCTTTCAAATACTATTATATCGTTATACAAATCAGACTGAAATTATAGTAGGAACTCCTGTAAAAGATTTAAAAAAAACTTCTTTTAGCAATGGATTTAATGTATTCCAAGATATAGATTTAATACCTTTACAGTTGGATAGCGAAAGTACTTTCAAAGACTTAGTTCGCACTCTAGAAATTACTTTGGATGCTCGATCGCATCATAAACTATCCCTCAACACCGAACTGGCTAAAACTTTATTAGAAAATAATCAAAACCATAGTTTGTTCCAAGTACTTTTTGAATTTCAAGATACCGAGGAAGAAAGTGAAAGTTCGGTAGCTAATAATTGGTCGTATCTCAATCTCGATTTAAGTTTAAAAATCATCTATAAACCGACAGAAATATCTTGCGTATTTACTTATAATAGTAATTTATTTAACTCTTCTACCATCGCTAGAACCCTCAAACATTTTCTAGTTCTACTAACAAATATTATTGCCAATCCAGAACAGCCAATTGCAACTTTAGAACTTTTAACTCCAGAAGAAAAACAGCAAATATTAGGTTCGTGGAATCAAACTAAAACCGACTATCCTCAAGATTGCTGCATCCATCATTTAGTAGAACAACAGGTAGCCAAAACCCCCGATGCGATCGCGATTGTTTTTGAAGATCGACAGTTAACTTATCAACAATTAAATCAAAGAGCCAATAGTTTAGCTCATTATCTGCAACAACAAGGGGTAACATCAGAAACTCTAGTGGGAATAGCGATCGAGCGATCGCTGGAAATGGTCGTTAGTATTCTGGCAATTATTAAGGCTGGCGGTGCTTATGTACCTCTCGATCCGAGCTACCCGATCGAGCGTATCGGCTATATGTTAGAAGATGCAAAGGTGGCAGTGCTGCTAACTCAAAAGAGTTTAAATTTAGAACCATTACAAGAGCAATTATCCCAACAGCAAACCAAAATTATCAATCTAGAGCAAGTCGCTTTCGTTCCAGAACAAATCGATAATTTAACCAACACTGTAGCAGAGCGCAATCTAGCTTATGTTATCTATACTTCTGGCTCTACAGGCAAACCCAAGGGAGTACAAATCGAACATCGCACCGCAGTCAATCTTTTAACGGCGATCGCTCGTCAGCCTGGAATTACCCCTAAAGATACGCTTTTATCGGTGACGACGATTTCTTTTGATATTGCGGTGTTAGAAATTTTTCTCCCCCTAATTACAGGAGCAAAATTAGTGGTAGTTTCCCGCCAGGTAGCCCAAGATGGTCGTCAATTATTACAGGCTCTAACTCAATCTCAGGCTACTATCCTACAGGCTACTCCAATTACTTGGAAAATGCTCTTAGCAGCAGGTTGGCAGGGCAAAAAAGACCTCAAAATTCTTTCAGGAGGAGAAGCCCTATCCCCAGAATTAGCCCAGCAATTAGGGGATAAAGGTGCTTCTGTATGGAATTTATACGGGCCGACAGAAGCTACAATATGGTCGTCCGCCTATCGAGTGCGGGAAAATGAAGAGTCTATTTCTATCGGTCGTCCTTTAGCTAATATCCGATACTATATCTTAGATAGCAATCTCATGCCCTTGCCCGTGGGTATTCCTGGGGAACTATATATCGGTGGAGAATGCTTGGCTAGGGGTTATTTCAATCGACCCGAACTTACTGCAGAACGATTTATTGCCGATCCTTTTAGAGAAAATCCTCAAGCTCGAATATACAAGACTGGAGACTTGGCTTGTTATACCGAAGATGGTAGGGTAACTTGCCTGGGTCGTCTAGATCGCCAGGTAAAAATTCGCGGTTTTCGCATCGAAGTCGCCGAAATTGAATCAGTTATCTTGCAATATCCAGGAGTATCCGCAGTAGCAGTGGTAGTGCAAACTAACGATAGGTGCGATCGACGGTTGGTAGGCTATATCGTCAATCATATTGATGCAGAAGTCGATCCCGAAGCATTGCATCAATTTTTACAGAAACAACTTCCAACTCACATGATTCCTGCGGGCTTTATGACTATTGATGCCCTACCCCTAACTCTCAATGGCAAAGTAGACCCCAAAGCCCTCCCTCCAATGGATTTTGTCGAGCGTGCTGTTGCCCAAAACTATGTAGCCCCCCGTAATGAATTAGAAAGCAAATTAGTAGGGGTATGGGAAAAAGTACTGGGAGTTAAGCCTGTCGGTGTTAAGGATGATTTTCGAGAATTGGGTGGTAATTCTTTATTAACCATTACTTTATTTCAAGAGATTGAAGCAACTCTGCAACAACAAATACCCCTCGATGTTCTATCCAATTTAACCACAGTAGAACATACCGCTCGCTGTTTTGCCGAGGGACAACCCGCAATTGAAGATATAACTAATACTCCCGATGGCATCAGCCCCAAAGATTATCAAACATTAATGAGTATTGTGGCAGGAAGAAAAGGCGATCGCCCGCGCCCTAACTCTTTGATGGTGGCATTACAAACCCAAGGTAGCAAACCCCCTTTCTTTTTCTGTGCCAATGGTTACGATGAGGCAGCACCTCTAGCCAATTATCTCGGAGATCGACCGTTTTATCTAATGGAATCGGGCTATTTTAGCTTGAAATCTACCAACGTTAATATCAAAGCCTTGGCTACTCATCATCTAGAAGATATCTTGACCCTCCAACCCCAACCGCCCTATCTACTGGCTGGTTACTCCACGGGGGGTTTAGTTGCTTTAGAAATTGCTCGACAACTGCAAGCTATGGGTAAAGAAGTGGCATTTTTGGGTATTTTGGATACTGCTGGCCCTCATCCTGTTTTTCAAACTTATCTCAAGCTCAATTATATGTTACGCGGTAATTGGAATAAGTTTACTGCATCCATCGCCCAAGCTAGATCTAGCAATTCAGCAGAAAATGCCACATCGGAGATTAAAGCCTCACAAACCACCAGAAAACCCTTGGGAGACTTACCGACTTCAGATCCCTATATTATTCAACCTTATCAGGGCAAAATATCTCTATTTCTACCCGAACGAGCGGATCGCAATTTCTTTTTTAGCCACCAACTCAAGTTTTTGATTTGTCCCCGTGCTGGTTGGGATCGAACCATTGCCAAACAATTGGTAATCGAACGAGTACCAGGGGATCACTTTAATATGCTGGCAGAACCTTATGTACGAGGTTTAGCCAAAAAACTAATTCATTTTATTTAACGTGAGTTCGGGATTAGCCGAAATTCTTATTGCTTCGTTGTTAATTAAATTATTTTCAAAGAAAGGGGGAAAATGTACTTCATGCTTCATCCCTCATTCTTCATCCTTTAAATAGTCCTTGAGGGCGTATTAACAAAATAATTACCATAATTACTAAAGCCACTCCTAGCTTATATTCCGAACCCAAAAAAGGTACGCTCAACTCTTGAGCAATACCGATAATATATGCTCCTGCGATCGCGCCATAGGGATTGCCAATACCCCCCAAAATCACTGAAGCAAACATGGGCAAAATTAAAAACCAGCCCATATTAGGATTTATTACGATAAAACCGTACATTCCCCCTGCAAATGCCGTTAGTGTCCCTGTAATAACCCACGTCCAAAGAACCACCCATTCGACATTAATGCCCGAAACTCTAGCCAGATCCATATTGTCTGCCACCGCCCGCATTGCTTTACCAATTTTAGTTTTTTGTAAAATCAGGTGTAGGGCAATAATAGCTGCGATCGCCAATCCAATTATGACTAAACGATTGTAGGCAATACGCAGATCTCCAAACTGCAGGGCGGGGACGACGGGCAATTGATAGAGTTGGTTGCTACCACCATAAATTAATAAAATACCATTGCGCACAAATAAAGCCAATCCAATGGAGATAATAATCAGAGTAGTATCGCTAGCACGGCGATCGCGCATTGGTTTCCATAGCACGTATTCGCTAATCAACATCGCGACGATCGTGCCTATTGCTCCCAGTATCATCGATAGCCAAATATTTAAACCAGTACCATTAATAATCCAGGTCAAATAAGCCCCCAGAGTCATAAAGTCCCCATGGGCAAAGTTGGATAGATTTAAGATCCCGTAAGAAAGGGTCAAACCAATGGCAGCCAAAGCTAAAATACTACCAATGGCAATACCATTGAAAATTAGCTGAAGATCGATCGCATCGAGAATGGAAGAAACGGGAACAAGGAACATATATTTTCCTTTAATTAAAAACCAAAAACAGTGACATTATCGGTTTTATCCTCCATCTTCGCAACATCAATGGTTTTTGTAACGTTTCTCATAGTGGACGCATTCATCGCAAGGCCCTTCGGGATTGATGGCACAACGAATATAGGGCGATTGAGCGTTATTAATACAGCTAGTGTCCCCAATAAAATATTTAGTAGCAGGTCTACGGCGATCGCCTCCAAGAGGATCGAAATCGTGGCGATCGCTATCGGCATTTCTGGAATATTGTCCTTGGTAGTAATAGTTGGTGATATTTTGGGCGCGTCTTAACCTAGTTTGCCAACGCTCTTTAGCTCTGCGAAATATGAGCAGATAAATCACAGATGGCAAAATACTTAATAAGAGGATAAGAGCTAGCTTGATGACAAAATCAGCTAAATTGGTAGTCATATTGAGCTAGATAAAAAGGTGTGGGGATCTTATATTAGACTTATGTGCATAAATCATTAACTGAGTTAAGTTTTAGACAAATGACAAAGAACAAATGACAAAAAACTATCAATTTATGATACTGAAAATTATTCCCGTGCATTAGTCTATTTAGCAATCTAGCATTTATTGTCTTGAGACATCTATGTTTTTATGGTTACTTAAACAACTTTATGGCAAAAAAAACCCTCGCCTGGAACTATTTGAAAATATAGAGCAAAAATAGTTCCAGGCGAGAGGAAAAAAGACTCAAACTTCTACTCTGCCAAACCCCGATAAACAATAGTGAGAAATTTTTCGGCATTCAGAAAACCCTCTCCCCAATCTGCATCGTATTCAGCTACAGGATTGGAGGCAATAAACTCTTCTAAACTCATCCCTTCGGCGATCGCTTTTTCGGTTTTCAGCTTGATATCAATTAGCATTTGGCGAAAGATTTCGAGTTCCTGGCGATTGGATAATGCCCCGTGACCAGGGATAATTTTGGTATCGTCGTCTGCTAGGGCTAAAACCCGTTCGTTAGCGCGAATCATGCCTGCAATCGAACCACCGCTAGAACTATCTATAAAAGGATAAATACCATTAAAATAGGTATCCCCTGCATGAATCACGTTAACATCGGGAAAATACATAATTGTGTCCCCATCGGTATGGGCAGACTCAACGTGAAATCCTTTAACAGTTTGACCGTTAATGTGAAACGTCACCGTATCGTTATAAGAAATTCTATTTTTATACTTCATTGCTGCAACCGCCAAGATATCCTACCTTCAATTTTTTGCCAGTAGTTGCAACTTGACTACTACTGGCAGAAGTCTTTGACTCAGGATCGACCAAATTTGCGTTTTAATCTACGCCATCCCCAACCGCCAAGGAGTAACAAAATAATCCCTGAATTAGCTTCAGGCTCAAAAGGAACTGGGGTAGCCGAAACCGAACCATTATTAGAAACGCTGGGAGTACCATTATCAGAAAAGAAAGCTTGATACTCCAAGCCAGATAAAGAATCCTCAGAAGTCAAAGAAATTACCCCAGTAAAAGTATCGGCACCGCTAGCAGCAGTAGGGCTAACAAAGAAATTAGCACTGGTAGTATCGAAACCGCCGAGAATATAAGGACTACTAGCAGAAGCAGCAGTAACCCCAGATAAATTAGTGAGTATTAATTGGTCGCCAATATCTAAAGATTCATTGGCATCGAGAGTAACAGTATAGGTATAGTTGTTACCTGTCTGATTTTCAAAAGAGAAATCCAAAGCACTGGCGGGAGTCGAGACTAACAATGAAGTAGTAAGAATTAGACTCTTGAAAGTTAGAAATTGAGCGAACTTATTCATAATCAAAAATAGGTAATTAGTTGAATAAAAGATTAATTGTGTGAGTGAGGGGGTAAGTGAACGTTCCAAAACTAGATAAAGTCAGCAGCAGTAATATCTGCTTCGTCAATGCCAATCAGAGTAGCCAGCAAGTCATTGCTGCTAGTTTCGGTAATATTCGTCCCCGTATTCGAGCCATTGTCCCCAATAGTGAGATCGCCGAAGCTCATACCAGCAACCAAACGAATCTTGTCGGTGGTATCTTCAAAGTCGTAGATGATGTTATTTGTATCTCCAGGACGAATTACAAAGATATCTGCATCCTCACCACCGAGCATCCTGTCCCCAGAAGTCCCCCCGTCGAGGAGATCGTCACCAGCACCGCCAATTAAAACATCTTTACCAGAACCACCGAGAAGGGTGTCATTACCCGCATCGCCAAAGAGAATGTCATCACCTTTCTTACCCTTGATGGTGTCGTTATCATCACCACCCTGGAGAAAGTCGTCATCATCTCCACCATCGAGAATATCTGCACCCGCATCCCCAAAGAGACGGTCTTTACCATTATCCCCATTAACCTCATCATTGCCAGCACCACCACGAGCAACATCATTACCCGCACCGCTTTCAATGCGATCGCCCGAACTAGTTCCAGATAAGTTATTATCTCCAGAAGGAGTAGAGTCAGAAATACTATCAGGATCGGCTTTGCCATAAATTATGTAGCTTTTTCCTGCTAGTTTTTTACCATTGGGGTCGGCAAAATTTGCGCCAATAATCAGGTCGTCTACACCATCAGCATTGATATCCCCCGCACTACTTACCGATTTAGCTAAATTATCATCACTATAGATACCGTTAAGAACAAAACCATTACTACCATCCAAGCTGGATAAATCGAGACTACTGTTAAATCCGCTATTGCTACCAAAAACTATATAGGTTTTTCCCGCATCGGTATTACTATTGGGATCGGCTCTTCTTGCGCCTATAATGATATCGTCAATACCATCCCCATTAATATCCCCTGCACTACTTACTGAATTACCTATACCGTCTCCATTATCGATGCCGTTGATAACAAAACCATTAGTGCCATCCAAGCTGGATAAATCCAAATTTTCACTAAAGTTACTGCTACCAAAAATGACGTGGCTTTTTCCTTTCGCTGAAGAAGAATTGGGACTAGGTGAGCCTATAATTAGATCTTCAACACCATCCCCATTAATATCCCCTGCACTACTTACAGAATATCCCGATCGATCTCCATTATCAACGCCGTTGATAACAAAACCATTAGTACCATCCAGGCTGGATAAATCCAAATTTTCACTAAAGTTACTGCTACCAAAAATGACGTGGCTTTTTCCTTTTGCTGAAGAAATGTTACTGGGTGAGCCAATAATTAGATCTTCAATACCGTCATCATTAATATCGCCTGCACTATTTACCGAATAACCCGAAAAATCGTTTTGCTCGACACCGTTGATAACAAAACCATTAGTACCATCTAGGCTGGATAAATCGAGATTACTGTTAAATCCACCACTGCTACCAAAAACTACATAGCTTTCTCCCGCACGGTCGTTATTATTAGGATCGGCTGCATATGCACCAATGATAATGTCGTCAAAACCATCACCATTAATATCTCCAGCACCACTTACCGACTGTCCAGAGCCATCATAACTATTGGTACCATTGATGATAAAGCCATTAGTGCCATCCAGGCTGGATAAATCGAGACTGCTGTTAAATGCGCCACTGCTACCAAAAACTACATAACTTTCTCCCGCACGGTTGTTACCATCAGCAGCGGCACGATTTGCACCAATGATTAGATCGTTAAGACCATCACCATTGAAATCCCCCGCATTACTAACAGAAAATCCCGAATTATCTCCACGATCTACACCATTGATGGTAAAGCCATTGGTACCATCTAAATTGGATAAATCGAGATTATTTGCCAAACCACTACTGCTACCAAAAATTACATAACTTTCCCCCGCATTACTTTTATTATTTCCAGTTGTCCCAGCCAAATACGCACTAATAATAATGTCGTCGAAGCCGTCACCATTAAAATCTCCTGCACTACTTACCGAACTCCCCGAGCGATCAAAACTATCGATACCATTAATTACAAGACCATTACTATCATCCAGGTCTTGTAACTCAATTGCCTGAGGAAAGAGAGTATTAGTAACAGTAAGAAAGAAATTAGTGCTGGTACTGTTGCTGTTGGTGTCAGTAGCAGTAACTTTAGTCTCGATTACTCCCGCATCGCTGCTAGATGGATTACCGCTAAAAGTCCCCGTGTTGGCATTGAAGGTCAACCAATTAGGCAAAGGCGAACCATCTGCAAGAGTTGGAGTTGCATAGATTAAACTATCTCCGTCTGGATCTCGGAATACATTATCATTAATTACAAAATCAAATGAGCTATTAGCAACAAAGAATCTGTCTGCAATTAACTCTCCAATTGTAGGAGCAAAACCATTATTGCTACCGAAGACAACATAAGATTCTCCCGCACCAATCTTGTCATTAGGATTGGCTTTTCTTGCACCAATAATAATGTCGCCAAAACCGTCACCATTAATATCCCCCGCACTACTTACAGAATATCCCGAATAATCTCCCCTCTCGATACCGTTGAAGATAAAACCGTTACTACCATCCAGGCTGGATAAATCTAGACTGCTGGCAAATCCGCTATTGCTCCCAAAAACTATGTAACTTTCACCTGCAGCATAGTCACCATTTGGTTTTGCCCGATATGCACCAATGATGATGTCGTCAATGCCATCACCATTAACATCCCCCGCACTACTTACGGAAAATCCCGAACGATCGTTTTGCTCGATACCGTTAATGACAAAACCATCACTGCCATCTAGGCTAGATAAATCGAGACTAGCACTAAACGGGTTATTGCTACCAAAAACTACATAACTTTCTCCACTACTGCTACCATTAGGATCGGCACGATCTGCACCAATGATAATGTCGTCAATGCCATCACCACTAACATCCCCCGCACTACTTACCGACCATCCCGAAAGATCGCCATTATCAATACCGTTGAGGACAAAACCATCACTGCCATCTAGGCTAGATAAATCGAGACTAGCATCAAATCCGCTATCACTACCAAAGACTACGTAACTTTCTCCTGCACTAATATTACTATTGGGGCTGCCTTGGAATGCGCCAATAATAAGATCGTCAATATTATCACCATTGATATCCCCCGCACTACTTACGGATCTGCCAGAGCGATCGTTGAAATCGATACCATTAATTACAAAACCATTACTGCCATTAAGGCTGGATAAATCGAGACTGCTAGCAAATCCGCTATCGCTACCAAAGACTACGTAACTTTCTCCTGCATAACTATTATCATTGAGGTTAGCACCATATGCACCAATGATGATGTCGTCAATGCCATCACCGTTGATATCCCCCGCACTACTTACAGATTTACCAGAGCGATCGTTACTATCGATGCCGTTAATGACAAAACCATCTGTGCGATCTAAATCCGAGAGATTTAAACTCGTGCCAAAACCGCTATTGCTGCCAAAAACTACATAAGATTCCCCCGAACT
>CAYXWE010000019.1:0-13237 GCA_964468145.1 uncultured Pleurocapsa sp. | reverse complement strand
TTTGAATACTACTTTTTTCAACTTTCTTTATTTTCTTTTTACAAACAGTCTCTTAAGAATTGTGGTCAGATCGTATCTTCTATGTCCTCCTTCTGTACGTTCTGGGATTAGTCTTTTTTCTTCTTCCCATCTTCTCAAAGTATCGGTAGAGACTCCCAACAAATAAGCTGCTTCAGATATACTTAACTTAGGCATTATCCAAAATTCATAGTATTACCTAAGTTTACCTAAGTTTTAAGCGTGCTGCACGTAGCCGATCTATAGCGATCTATCAAATAAAGAGTCTCGAATTATTTAATGAGGAGGAAAACATTATCTCGAACGAAGTGAAAGCAATGTTTTTCTCGCTGGCAGAAATATCGCGGAAAATGACAAAAGAGGGATCGAGCCGAATCAAACAATTATTAACTAGCAGAGTTAGCCTCAGCTTAACCTTAATAAAGATTTGCTGAAGCCATCAACGTGAGATGCCCAAGAAAAATCAAAGATATTTTTCTAATGTATTTGCCAAAGTAGTTTTGGGAACTGCACCTACTACCATATCTACTCGCTGACCATCCTTAAAAATCATTAAGGTAGGAATACTGCGAATACCATACTGGCTAGCAACTTGAGGATTTTCGTCAGTGTTTAACTTGACTACTTTAATTTGTCCTTCGTATTGCTCGGCAATTTCGTCCACTACGGGCGCAACCATACGGCAAGGCCCACACCAAGGGGCCCAAAAATCGACTAGTACAGGAACAGAGCTTTCTAGCACTTCTGCTGGAAAACTTGCATCTGTAACTGGCGCGGCTGATGATGACATATTTTTTAAAGTCCTTTGCTTACCATAAATCCTTTTCAATAATACAGAATTTTATCACAGTCAACGATTAACACAGTATTAAACCGCAACAGTTTATATCTAAAGTAAGAGAACAGGAATCGGCAAAAATAACTAAAAGAGGAAACCGCCCGATAATTTTCGAGCGGAGTGTGGTGTGAGGAGTGAACGGAAACTTTTGTCTCCGCTACTTCTCCATTCTAAAATAGAACTTTAAAAATGCCAGAATTTTATAACTTCGATCGCGACAAACGATAGATTTCTTTTAGATTAATTGGCTATCGATCGCAAAATAAGTAAAAACGTAGGATATGCTAAATCGATAAAACGCGATGGTCAATTGGTGAGGAGTAAAAATGTTATCTAAATTCAGTGTCGATTCTGAGAGAAAAATTCTAATCGTGGCTGCGATCGCTTTTTTTGTATGTACCCTCGGTTTAACTCTACATCGTCATTTTTCGTTTTATTCTTCTTACGATCAGGGCATCTTTAACCAAGTTTTTTGGAATGGTACTCACGGTAATTTTTTCCAGAGTACTCTTTCTTCTCAACTCTCAACTAATGTAGTTCATGCAGGGGAAGTGCCCTATGTGGGCTATCATCGCTTGGGGCAGCATTTTACCCCCGCCTTATTATTGTGGCTGCCAATTTATTATTTGTTTCCCTATCCCGCTACCCTCACGGTATTGCAGGCGACTTTTGTTACTGCAGCAGGATTGGTGCTTTATCATTTGGCGCGAGTTTATTTAGAACCTGCGATCGCCATAATCATTACCCTGAGTTTTTATGGAGCAAATGCAGTATTTGGCCCCACTTTGGCAAACTTTCATGATATTTCTCAAATACCTTTGTTCGTCTTTAGTTTGCTCCTGGCAATGGAGAAACGCCAGTGGTGGCTATTTGGATTGTTGACGATCTGTGTTTTGGCAGTCAGGGAAGATAGTGGCATTACCCTCTTTGGTATTGGGATGTATATGATCCTTTCTCGTCGCTTCCCTCGTATTGGTTTGGGGGTATGTAGCCTGAGTTTTCTCTACATGGTGGCATTGACTAATCTAATTATGCCGATGTTTTCCGATGATATTTCTAAACGATTTATGTTAGAGAGGTTTGGACAGTATGCAGACGGAGATGAAGCCTCTACCATCGAGATCATTGTCAATATGCTAACTAGTCCTGGATTGCTCCTGAAAGAGTTATTTACTCCTGTTTGGGACACTTTTAAATATATGTTGGGGCAATGGCTGCCTTTGGCGTTTATTCCTGCGGTTGCTCCAGCATCCTGGGCGATCGCGGGATTTCCTTTACTCAAGCTATTATTGGGTAAAGGGCAAACTGTGTTGGTAATTTCAATTCGTTACGCCATGAGCGTTACCCCTGGATTATTTTATGGAGCGATCTTATGGTGGGCTGGACAGGGTTTCGGGAACTTCAATCGACCTTTAGCTAAGTGTCAGCCGAGAAAACTTCGACGGGGGTTTCGTCGTTTCTGGATCTTTTGTATTTGCCTATCGATCTTCTTTACCATTACTTCCAATCCTAGTCGCACTATTTCCTTTTTAATTCCCGACTCGGTTAGTCCCAGGGTCTATGTTTCTGCACCGAAGCAATGGCAACACATACCCCATATTCGCGCTCTTTTAGCTCAAATACCCGACGATACCAGCGTTTCTGCTACGACCTATATTATTCCCCATCTATCGGGAAGAAGGGAAATTATCCGCTTACCAGGATTAGAGATTAGAAACGACCAAGGAGAAATTAAATCTGTAGATTATATCATTGGAGATCTCTGGCAAATGGAACAATATCAGCTTGCTTTTAGTGAAGATCGTAACTCTCTAATCGGGGCGAGTAATTTAATTAATACGGTTGTCGAACAAAATCGCTATGGATTAATTGATTTCTCTGACGGGGTAGTTTTACTACAGCACAAGGTAAATTCTAATCCTCAAGCGATCGCTAATTGGCAAACATATCAGGCAAAAATTAAACCTATAATTAGTCAGTGATTAGTTATTAGTCATTAGTTATTAGTTATTAGTTATCAGTCATTAGTGATTAGTCATTAGTCATTAGTCATTAGTTATCAGTTGTTCTAACTGCTTAAGCAATGGATATCGAAGCAATAGTATCTCTGGTAAATCAGGCAGTATCTCGTCAGACAGGGAAACCCCTCAACGATCTCCAACAGGTAATTATTACTGAAGTTTGGCAGGGCAAAAAATACTGGGAAATTGCTGATGAATATGGCTGTACGGAAGGACACGCTAAAGATACTGCTGCCTTGTTGTGGAAACTTTTGTCGGCAGCTTGGGGTCAGAAGGTTACAAAAAGCAACTTTCGTAGTTTGAGTAAACTACAGATTGGTAAAGAACCTGAATCGATCCCCCAGTCGCCTACTATTGAAAAGCGAAATTTTTTGGGAAGAAATGAAGCGATCGCATCTCTCAATGGGTTAGTTAATCTGGATCATAAAATTATTGTGCTGCAAGGAGAAGGAGGAGTGGGTAAAACCACTTTGGCGCAGCAGTTTCTAGCTAGTCGGGGTTTTGAACTAGTATTGGAAGTTTTGATGGCAAAGGAAACCGCCAATATTATTGCGGTTGCTAGTGTGGTAGAAGAATGGCTGCAGCGGGATTTAAATAAAGATTCTGGGAAAGAATTTGGCGTTACCCTAGCTAGATTCAAAAGATACTTAGAACAGCATCGGGTAGGGATTTTAATTGATAATCTCGAACCTGCTTTAGATAAAGATGGTAAATTAATCCCGCAACATCGCAACTATATCGAACTGTTGCGGATTTTAGCCGATACCAAAGTCCAGTCTACTACTATTGTTACCAGTCGCGATCGCTTTTGTGAAGGGTCAATTAATCTCGAACACTATCGCTTATCGGGATTGGATTTAGCTGCTTGGCAACAATATTTTAGCAGTCGTCAAATTGATTCGGATATTACAACCATTTCCCAAATTAGGCAAACCTACGGCGGTAACCCCAAGGCAATGGGTATCCTCTGCGGTATTATTCGCGAAGACTACGAAGGAGATTTGCAGCAGTATTGGCAAGAAAATAGTCGCGATCCTTTGGTAGAAACAGATCTCAAAAATTTAATCGCCAGTCAGCTAGATCGCCTGAGGCAGTTAGATCCTCAAGGCTATTTATTATTATGTCGTTTAGGTTGCTATCGCTATCAAGACTTACCTCGAATATCCCAGTCTGGTTTGTTTTGTCTGTTATGGGATGTCCCTACCAAAAACCAGCGACGAGTTATTAGATCCCTACGAAATCGTTCTTTATTAGAATTCAGTCAAGGAAAATATTGGCTGCATCCTATCGTCCAAAGCGAAGCCAAGCTTAGATTACACACAGACGTAAAACAATGGCAACAAACACACCGTAAAATCGCTACTTTCTTAACCGATAGTGTTAGCAGAATTGATAGTATTCAGGCTGGCTTAACCGCCCTCGAAGCTTACTATCACTATATCGCCATTGATGACTATGTAGCAGCAGCCAAGGTCATTTTATACAGTCGCGAAAACCAATGGGGACAGTTTCTCACCCTGGGTACTACTTTATATCGTTTGGGGATAATTCAGCCTTTATTGACGGCGATCGTGCCTATTTTAGAACTAATCGATCGCCCGCGCGATCGCAGTGAATTGAATAATATTTTGGGGGACTTGTTTTGGACGACAGGCAAGATCCATCAAGCAATAGCTTATCAACAAAAAACCATCGTCACTAGCCAAAGGTGTAGCAAACTAATTCCCGTAACCTCAGAAAATAGATACGATTTATATTACTGGCGAATGCTAGAAGTAGACTCTCTCCTTAGTTTGGGATTGTATAATATCGATCTCTGGGAATTGGCTACCGCTAGGGATTTATTCCAACGGGTAATTAATACTGCCCACAATACCAAACATCATTCATGGGCGGAAAAAGCAGCTTTAGCAATAGCTTTAATCGATTCTTATACTACTATCCCCCAATATCCTAGCAATATTGTATCTAAGCTATATCGCCTCATCGTGCAGTTAGAAGACAAGACCTACAATACAGGACGTTTTGCCTATTTTATGGAAATTTTGGGGCAAATATATTTTAACTATCAACAACTTCAACCAGCCCAAACTATTTGGTCGAGGGCGATCGCTTTTGCTCAAGAAGGACACTATACTCAAATTGAGGCAAAATCTTTGATTGGCTTAGGCAAGATCGAGCGTCAACAAAATAACTTTGAACCAGCAAATGATTATCACCTACAGGCGATCGCCTTACTCGATCGCCTTGGCGCAAAATGCGACCTCGCCGAAGCATACCTGCAGTATGGCATCACCCTCCAAAGCGATCGGCAAATAGATGCAAGTCAAGAATATTTCAATCGGGCGATCGCTCTTTTTCAAAACATACAAGCACCAAAACAGATCGCCCGAATCAAATCCCAACTAAGAACTCAAAAGTAATTTCACTTTTTCTTTATAATTAAGTAATATTAAAATAATATTAAGTTTATTTACATTATTGACCAATGGGGATTGAGCAACAGGAATATCGTCAGCGTCAGCAAGAATTAATGTCCAAAATTGGTGGGGGTACGGCAATTTTTCGGAGTGCGCCCTTGGCAACCATGCACAATGATGTAGAGTATACCTATCGTCAAGATAGCAGTTTTTATTACCTGACTGGTTTTAATGAACCAGAGGCGGTAGCTGTCTTTGCGCCTCATCACGAAAAACACCAGTACATTCTCTTTGTTCAACCCAAAGATCCCGAAAAAGAAACTTGGACGGGATATCGTTGTGGTGTAGAAGCAGCCCAAGAAATTTATGGCGCGGATGCAGCCTATCCCATCGCCGAATTAAATGACAAGTTACCCCAGTATTTAGCGAAAGCAGATCGCATCTATTACCATCTAGGTAACGACCAAGGCTTTAACAATACCATTGTCAACCACTGGCAAAAACTAATGCGGAGTTATCAAAGAAACGGTACTGCACCTCTGGCTATAGAAGATAGTCGCCCGTTAATCTTTCCCATGCGATTAGTCAAAAGCCCTGGGGAAATAGCCATGATGCGTCAAGCGACTAAAATATCGGCAATGGCGCACAACCGCGCCCGCGAATTTGCTCGCCCTCAAATGTATGAATATCAGGTACAGGCAGAAATCGAGCATATCTTTCGTAAAGAAGGAGGAATTGGCATTGCCTACCCTTCCATTGTGGCATCGGGAGAAAATGCTTGCATTCTCCACTACATAGAAAACGATCGCCAGATGCAGGATAACGAATTACTCTTAATCGATGCGGGTTGTTCTTACGGTTATTATAACGGCGATATTACCCGTACTTTTCCCGTGGGGGGCAAATTTACCCCCGAACAAAAAGCCCTGTATGAAATAGTTTTGGAGGCTCAACTACAGGCGATCGCCCAAGTGCAGCCAGGAAAAGCTTATAATGAGTTCCACGATATAGCTGTCTGTGCAATTGTCCAAGGTTTGCTCGATTTGGGTTTGCTCAAAGGAGACTTGGAAGAAATTATCAAAGAAGGAAAGTACAAGCCTTTTTATATGCACCGCACTGGGCATTGGTTGGGTTTAGATGTGCATGATGTGGGGACTTACAAACACAACCCAGAAACTTGGCGCAACCTCCAGCCAGGACATATTGTTACCGTCGAACCAGGTATTTATATTTCACCCTATATTCAGCCAGCAGAAGGACAACCCGAAATACCCGACAACTGGAAAGGGATTGGGATTCGGATCGAAGACGATCTGTTGGTGACTCCAGAGGGACACGATATTCTAACCTCCGATGTACCCAAATCAGTAGCAGAGATGGAAAGATAGTATCGCTGCGCTTGGATAATTCAAACAACAAAGTAATCAGTAATCAGTAATCAGTAATCAGTGATGTTATCAATTCCCAAATTTCTAACTAAGAACGACGAGCAAAAAACTAAAATAGCAAATGTTGCCGAGTTAGCAGAAGAAATTGTTAGCGGTAAAGGCTATGTGGCACTACCAGATTTATTGAGTCGAAAGGAAGCAACTGCAGCCAGAGATTCAATTTTGAAACTTGCCGAATTAGAAAAACAGTCAGATAAATTAATCGTTCAAGGAAAAAAAGAAAGACTGTACGGTCTAATTTATAAAGAAGAAATTTTTGCCAAAATGGTGCAAGATGAATTAATTTTGGCAATTGTGGAGGCAATTATCGGCGACGATCCCATTTTAGGCGGATTCTCTGCCCACATTCTCCATCCTGGAGCAAAAAAAATGGGCATTCATGTAGATTATCCCTATTGGGCTATGTCAGCACCTTTTCCCAAAAATCCAGTGCTAGAACTTCAGGTAATCTGGATGATGGAAGACTTTACTGCAAATAATGGCTCGCCTCTATTTGCTGCGGGGACGCAAAATTTAGCCACCACCCCCGATAAGAGAAAATTCAAACGAATAGCAGAAAAAATTACGGGTACAGCAGGTACGGCGATTATTTCTCACGGACTATGTTGGCACGATACCTCTGACAATAAAAGCGATCGCCCTAGAGTATCTTTGTTGGGTAACTATACTCCCCAATACGTTCATCCTCTAGAAAATAATCTGTTTGACTTCGATCGAGAAACAATTGAAAATTCTACTCCCCAATTGAAAAAGTTATTGCGTCATACTTGGATGCCTAAAAACCAACCCATCTATGGCATGGAGTTTAAAAGCAGTTAATTTGATTATTCTCTGTAGTGATTGGCAGAAGGAATTAATAGCCGTCTTTGCTTAAAACGATCTTGGTATCGTTGCTGCTGTTGCTGTACCCTCTGCCTCAAATCATCTTGACGTTGCTGCGATCGCTGATACTGTTCTTGGTTAGTTTCTAGCTGACGTTGGAAAGTCTGAGTTTTTTGTTGGTTCTCTTGAAATTGCGATCGCTGCCGTTGTTTTCTTTGCTGTTCGATATTCTCCTGTCGCCGTTCCCATTGCTGCTGGCGTTCTTGGGCATCATTGTGCTGTCGCGGAATAGTTTCTTGCAGCGCGAGCTTTATTGAAGATCTCTCGCTCCCATTTACTTTAGAGTCGGATATAAATAAACCCGCCAGCAGCAAACTACTGAATATTCCTAACTGCAAATACCTGTTCGATAAGTTCACGACCAATATTTCTCTTAATAGTTTAAATCGGAATAGAAGATAGAGGCGATAGAGGCTATCGCCCTAGGAAATTATCTATCCCCTAGTAATGTTGATATGACTCATAATTCTGTTTTTCCGTTCTTGTTTATTGCCAGAATTTAGATTGTAGTTGCCTTTACTACGTTCGATGTGTTCCATACGGCTTTTTGTAGTGCTAGATAACTTAGCGGATTTAGCTTCGGGACTATAGTTTTGGGGAGAACGCTGAAAATCTATTTCTCCTCCCGAACTTTTGGCTAAATGTTCTCTAATGCGCTTGGTGTTGTCAATAGTCATATTTTCTAGATAAAAAGTCTCTCACTATATTCTTACCCAAACCGCGCCAACATAGAAAACAATCGCAGGATATTCTCGATCGCCGTCTATTGCAGCCTAAGTATTTTTACTTTTCAATATTTTCCCAAAATTAAAGTTTTAATGAAGCCTACATTTTGAGGCTAACTTTACGAATTAGCTATAAATACTACTAAATAAGACAAGTAGAGCAATTTATATTTTATTAATGCCAAAAGCCAGTATATAAAATTCTCTTACAGTCAAAAATGGTAATGATAGTATAAGTGTAATCTCCTAAGAGAAAATACTCAATCGCCCATTTTTTATTGTTGAATATATAGATATGTCCCTCGTTCAGTTTAGGAAAATAAATCAAGCACTTTCGGCTATTTTTCCTTTTGCTATTTTGGCAGGAATTGTATTTTTACAAAGCCAAGAATATCAAAAATCTCGCCAAAAACTAGATCGAGCTAATTACGTTAGTCAAGAAACAGAACAAGCAAGAAGACTAGAAATTCAACAACAAACACCCAAACTGGGCTTTGATAACTTAGCAGCAGATTTATCATATTTAAATTTTGTCCAATACTTTGGCGATAAAGATGCCAGAGAGACTATTGGTTACAAATTAGTACCCGAATATTTTGAAACTATAACCGCGATCGATCCTCGTTTTACTCAAGCTCATTTGAGACTATCTATTGCTAACTCAATGTATGCTGGTAATGCAGAGAAAAGCGTGGCATTAATAGAAGAAGTTCTAGCAGTAGCGAACCCAGAATCAAAAGAATCCGCTTGGCTTTGGACTTCTAAAGGATTGGACGAACTATTATTTTTGGGTAATAAAGAAGCAGCTATCAATTCATACAAAATGGCTGCACAATGGGCAGAATTAACCCAAAGCGATCGCCCTGATGGTTTAACAATTAAAGACTTGGAAATAGCATTAGAATCTACTACAGAAGCAGATTTAAAACAGGCTCAAATCCGAGCTTGGTCTAGTGTCTTAGTCCATATTAGAGACAATGAAAGAAGGGGAGAAATAATTGATAAAATTAGTAATTTAAAAGCAGACTTATCGGTTTTAGAAAGAAAAACTAAAAGTAATGAATAAAAACACAAAATTGTCATTCTATTTATTTCAAATAGTTTTCTTCATGACATAATTAATAAACATTTCTCCTCGACACATTATTTGCTGCTCTTCAATTTGAATAAATCCTTGGCAAATAAAAAACGGCTTTGCAGTTATACTTACTTCTGCAGACAGACAAGATAAATTTAACTCTCTTGCCTTATCTTCGATCGCCCGATAAATTTGTCTGCCAATTCCTCGGCCTTGATGTAGATAGTGAACGTAAAAACAATCAATATATCCGTTATTTTCTAATTGACCAAAGCCAAGAAGATTACTGTTTTGTTCGGCAATATAAGTAAACTTACCAGAACAAGCATTAAGCCAATCTTGAAAGTAAATATCGTCAGGCGACCAAGCTGTGACTTGTGCTAAAGAGTAATCTCTAATGTTAATTTGCCTGACTGTATCGTGAAATAATCGTGCTATTGAATTAACATCTTTTGCTTGAAATAATCTCAGCGTAACTTGCTCATTCATTAATTATTATTTTGATGAGTTAAACTAGCAACTAAGAATTAATCCAATTCAAAATTTATCTCTTGTTTGTTAAAGGGTAAATTGTCGTTAATGGCGTTAATTTCCTCTGCTTCCATTTTATTAACTTCCCCAATATAATTGTGCAGAATCTTTTTCATGCGACGATTGTAAAAACGATGTAGACTATGATTGCCAGTGGCGGGGAAACCTCTTCTTTTCTTATGTCTGCCCCCCGCACCAGGATCGTATCTTTTGATGCCGTTGGCGATCGCCCATTCGATTGGTTTATAGTAGCAAGTTTCAAAATGCAGACAGTCATATTCCGCTTGGCAACCCCAATAACGTCCGTAGAGATTATCGCCTTTGCGGATACAAAATGACATTCCTACAGCGCGAGTATCGTCCTGTTCGGTATAGGCTACTACAAGTAAAACGCGATCGCTATAATTGGGATAAAGCTGTTCAAAAAACCTGCGGGTAAGATATTTACTCCCCCAGTAAAATTTATTGCAGGTACTATTATAAAAACGATAGATCTCAGGATATAAATGGGGTGGAATATCTGAACCGACATAAGTTTTGGTATATAAACCAGCTTTAGCAACGGCTTTGCGCTCTCGTTTGATATTTTTACGTTGGTTGCTATTAAACATCTTGAGATAGTCATCAAAACTATTAAAGTTGTTGTTCGACCAAATATAACCATGATGCAGCCAACTATGAAAGCCGTTTCTTTCCATAACTTCCCGCCAGTGGGGATCGACAAAGAGAAAGTTACAGCCAGAAAGACGATGGCGATCGCAAAAATTGTCGATTGCAGCAATCATCATCTCAGTAATTAAATCCTCATCTTCTCCTGGTGCGATTAAAAAGCGATAGCCCACTGCAGGAGTAAAAGGAGTCATCCCCAACAGTTTGGGGTAGTATTCTATTCCCAAACGATGAGATAAATCTGCCCATTGATGGTCAAAGACAAATTCGCCATAACTATGACCTTTAATATATAAAGGTGCTGCACCAATAAGGCGATCGTTACGCCATACTGTTAGGTGACAGGGCTGCCAACCAGCACGAGGGATGGCACTTTTTGAAGTTTCGATATTATTGAGCCATTCCCATTCTAAGAAAGGAGTTGCCAGGGGTTTGGCTAATTCATCCCAGGCTAATTGAGAAATTTCAGCGATTTGACCAACCCAAGATAGAGAATACTGAGACTTAATCTGCTCGACCATATCTGCGTTCTAAAAACTTGCTGTAACGATAACTGTTAATTAGCCTAATAAATATTGGCAAAGTTTGCATAAAATAGTTCCATCCCCCGTATCTTCATCTAGTAAAGCCCGATTTTCTTAATCCTCAACCTCCGTGGCTAATACCAAAGGCAGGATCTCTGTAGCTGGATCGAAAGTAGCATTAGCAGCAAGGCGGTCTCGAATCAATTTGGCGATCGCTTGATTGAGGCGATACATTTCAGGACAGGGATTGTAGCGATACTTAACGTCGATAATACGTTGTTTTTTACGAATAGTCAGATTTGATTTCTTCTTTTTCTGTTCTACTTGTTTGCTGCGGTTGCGTAAAAATACATCGGGTTTTTCAGCACGATTTTTGACATCGGGTAAAGTTTCCGACAGAGAATTGCGCCAATATCCCCGATAGTTTTCACTTTTAGGATTTTTGAAGAGTTTAAAACTATCGAGGGTGGGAATATACAAAGCATAAAAGTCTTCTTCTTTGACTACTTGAAAACAACCCCAGTCTTTTTCTTGTCGATCGAGCATAATATTTAGAGCTAACTCTAAAGAAGGTAGATTAGCAACGGAAGTTGGGTATTGTTGTTGACTGTTCATAATGATTTCAAAATGGCGGTATTGCCAAGAAAACTAAGATATGCAAGGGTTCAATAGGGACAATAATTCTATAGAATTTTTATAGAGATTAACAAAATAATATAATCATGGATTTAAAAGAATTTCTAAATTTAAGTGCGGGTAGATGGTTTAGTCAGCGCACCAACTATATTGTCGGAGGAGAAGCCAACAATAGTAAAGCAGATATTACCATTGAAGCGATCGCTCCCGAAGACATCAAAGCAGTAGAATTATGTCAAAAGCATAATCTCGACCCCCAGTTGAGTCTGGGCGGTACAGTCCAAAGCTGGGATAACTCAGTCGATTGGGGCAAACCCAAACAACTAGGCTCTGCTACTGTTATTTTTGTTGGCGACGGTGACGATCTCTCTATGGGTAAGTTAATTCGCCCCCAAGATAGTAAAATCTGCGGACATTATGTTCTGGGTGCAGACAAAGCTCTTACTTTAACTGTCGAAACCGATGAGATGCAAGCTCAAGAGCGTCAATGGTTTGCTAGTGACAATTTTAAAATGCGTACTACCATAGTGAAATATAACGATGGTAGAAAACAAACTTCTTTTTATTCAGAAATACGTAAAGCACCACCAAAGGAAGATAAATAATAGATCTGATATTTTAGTTGGCTCAAAAATTTTTGAGTTCGTTTTGCTGCGAGGCGATGTATTTAGCGAAAGCTTTGGGATAAATAATTAAAAAATAACTCCACCAAGCAAACATAACTACCGTCACGGGGATAGTAATCCAGAGGGCGTGCAAAACTAGCCAGCTACCAGCGATCGCAGTTATCCCCGTGAGAATAATCGACCAAGGTTGACACCAGGCGGGTTTGTAGTCCCAGACGTTTGTAGATTGAGTAGTCATGATTTTTTAGTTGATTTACTAGTTTAAATCGATTTAAATGTAGAAATAATTGAAGGCTGGACTGCTAAATACTTCACCACTAATTGATGCAGCCAGATATTCCAGAGTGCCATAGTCACCGCAGTAGCGATCGCGCCACCGAGAATTCCTAAAGTCGGAATTAAAATACCATTGAGAACCAAATTCAATAATGCACTACAAGCAATAACATAGGCACACTGTTTGTGATGTCCCGTCATTTGCATCAGATAGCCCACCGAACCCGCCCCTACATTAACCAACTGTCCTAAGATTAGGATAGTCATCGCCCATCGCGCAGCAATAAATTCCTCCCCGAATAAACCCAAAATGCGATCGCCAGATATAATTAGCAACAGAGCAAAAAACAAAGTCGGGTAAAACATCCAGCGGGCAACGGTAGCGGTGAGTTTTTGCAGTCCATCTTGGTCTTGTTGAGCGTAGAGAGTAGCAAACATCGGCGCAGCGATCGCGTTTACCGCTAATAAAATAAAGCTAACTCCCGCAGCAGTTTTAAAAGCAGCACTATAGATTCCCACTTGATACGAACCTAGAATAGCCCCCG
>CAYXWE010000018.1:8055-13293 GCA_964468145.1 uncultured Pleurocapsa sp. | reverse complement strand
CCTTGGGAGTTCCTGTTGCTTCTACAGTTCAAGCTATCCAAGCTATGAAAGAAGTAACTGCTAGCCTAACAGGTGCTGATGCTGGCAAAGAAATGGGCGTTTATTTCGACTATATCTGCTCTGGTTTAAGCTAATTTTTGGCTATCCTGAGTCAGTCTTAGACTAGTAAACGAACAGGTTCGGGAAGTCTAGAGTGAGTGCTAGTTCTAACAAAGCTTAATTTTTCGAGCGCGAAAGAAAGATAAGTTTAGACGATCTAGTATTGACTCCTGACTCCCGAATTTTGGCGTTTAAGGTTAGTAGTGCCATTTAAAGCAAGATATTACAGCAACTAATAGCAATATATATTTTTGCGCCTCTGGCGGTTTACTACAGGAAAATTAAACTTTTTTTATATTAAATAAGGAGAATTTATCTCATGCGTATGTTTAGGGTAAAGGCTTGTGTTCCCAGTCAAACCAGAATTCGCACTCAAAGAGAATTACAAAATACTTACTTTGAAAAGCTCGTACCTTACGATAACTGGTTTCGCGAACAGCAACGCATTCAGAAAATGGGCGGTAAAATCTTGGATGTTAAGTTGGAAACGGGCAAACAAGGAATGAATACTGGCTTGTCTTAAGCAAAAAATTTGAATTGAGTCACAAAGGGGGTCGAGATGGCCTCTTTTTTATTTGTACCCGAATCTTACTACAGACTTACCCCAAGTTTTTGCTACAAAATTATTACAAATACCAAAAAAGCTCGCCGAAAATGCGAGCCAAACTGTTTTTATTAAAAACTTACACGCCAACTACCTGGGCGCGTTTGTAAGCTTCGTCGAGGACTTCTGATAGAGTAGGATGAGTATGAATATTGAAGGAAAGATTTTGTACTGATTCCCGTTTGGCGATCGCATTGGCAGCCTCTTGAATTAGATCTGAAGCGTGGATACCAATAATATGTACTCCTAATAATTCCCCTGTATCCTGACGGTAGATAATCTTAGCGATACCTTCGGTTTCTCCTTCTGCTAGAGCTTTGGAGTTGCCTTTATAAAAAGATTTAACAGTAGCTACTTTGAAACCGTCTTTTTCTCCCAACTCTTTAGCCTGGGCTTCGGTTAAACCCACGTAGCTAATTTCAGGATGGGTAAAAGCAGCAGCAGGGATACAGCGATAGTCTATTTCTTTATCGTCTCCGCACATATTTTCTACGGCGATTACTCCTTGTCCCGAAGCAGCATGGGCTAGCATCATTTTGCCCGTAGCATCGCCTACCGCCCAGAGATGGGGTACTGGTTTGCCGTCTCTTAATACCTGCATTTTATCGTTGACGGGAATAAAGCCACGCTTATCTATTTCAATGGCTAAGGTTTCTAAACCTAATTTTTTAGTGGCGGGAATACGCCCAGTGGCTACCAAACAGGCATCGACTTCTAATACTTCTACCACTTCTTTAGTTTTGGCATCGGTTAATTCAATTTGTACGGGGGCGCCTGGAGTGATTTTAGTGGCAAAGACACCCTTGTAGGTTTCGATGTCCCGTTTATCGAGTAAGACTTTTTTGGCAATTTTAGCGATGTCGGGGTCAAACCCAGGCATCAAAGTATCCAAAGCCTCGATCATGGTTACTTCGCAACCCAAAGCGGTATAGACATCAGAAAATTCTAAACCAATGTAGCCACTACCAATAATTGCCACCCAGTCAGGAAGAGATTCTAACTTAACCGCATTATCGCTAGTAAAGACAGTTTTTCCGTCAACTTCAATCCCTCTAGGGACAAAAGGTATAGATCCTGGGCAAAGCATAATATCTTTGGCGGTATAGATTTTATCCCCATCATCCCCCGACACTTTTACTTTTTGCGTCCCCGCAAGTTCTCCCCAACCACGAATAATATCTACTTTAAGACGCTTGAGACTGTTGGTGAGATCTCCTTGAATCTTATTAACTAAATTAGTCGCGTGATCGGCGATCGCAGCGCGATCGTATTGGACTCCTCCTAATTGAATTCCCATATCTTGCAGGTGGGAAGTATCAGCAAATTCTCTAACTCTCCCCGAAGCAGCTAGCAACGCCTTAGAAGGGATACAACCGCGATTGACGCAAGTTCCTCCCATATCTCCCGCCTCAACAATTGCTGTTTTCAAACCACTTTTAACTGCGTGCAGTGCTGCACCGTGTCCGCCTACACCCGCACCAATAATAATTAAATCGTAATCGAGGTCGCTCATTTTTTATTTCTTCTATAATTGCTCCAATCTTATATTTTGACATCTCCCGTTGTTGAAGCACACACAATTTCAAAAGTAAATATTTTTACTTGGAGCTAAAAGCCACTGCTTCACAACGCTTACGATATACTTTCTTTTGTAATTTTCCGCTTAATTTTGAAAATTACACCCGGCAAGAATTTTTCTCTAGGCAAAAAATTAGCCGTTAGTAATTTCCAGTTTATTTCTTTGTTCTCTGGCTTCGACAATTTGCCAAACTTCTTGCCACCTTTCAACAATCAGAGTTTTCATTTTGTTAGATTGCCACTGGGGAACACCATTGTTCTGATTATTTTTGGTTTTTCTCATTATTATTTGGTTAATATTTAGTTTTTTATAGGTTAAAACAATGATAAAGATTTCTGATAAGTACTAATAGACTCCAAATTAGATTTTAGATTTACAATGGCTGGGGTCAATTCTTAAAGATACTCTCTCGATCCTTGCAGAGAAATAAGGATAGCTTTTAGGTCGCCATGATGACTAAATAATCAAAAAGTTTTCTTTAGATCTCTATTTAACTTATTTTGCTACTAGGCTAACATATCATAAATTTCTGACTTAATGCAAATAATTATCAATAATTAGCATGAAAAAGAAAAGTAAATATTTTTTTTCAGAATATCGCGCTTTTTGAGAAAATATTAAACGCCCTATTAGAATTACAATCATCACGACGTTGTACAGTAGATAGATTAGAAAAATACTCTGTCAAATTTCATTGATTCGATCGCAATACTTATTACTCTCTTATATTGCCCACAATCGTTCTTGTGACACATAAGCCTATTTGCTACTTTTTTCCCCTACTCCCAGAGAAAAGCTAGACATTCTGCGGACAGTCTACTGCTTCGGTGTCAATTTCGTGTATTTAGTTTGTAGAAAGCATGACTTCAATCTTATCCGATCGCCTGTTTGTTACTATTATCTTCATATCCTTACTGGCGATTTATGTAGCTTGGAATCTGGGGGCAAATGATGTCGCCAATTCTATGGGGACATCTGTAGGTTCAAAAGCAATTACCCTAACTCAAGCAATAGTGATTGCAGGGATTTTAGAATTTACGGGGGCGGTAATATTTGGCAAGCAGGTATCGGCGACTCTAGCGACTAAGGTAGCAAATCCGAGCCTGTTCGGGGGCGAGCCTCAAACATTTATGGTGGGAATGATCGCAGTACTAATTTCCTGTGGTTTGTGGTTGCAAATCGCCACTAGTAGGGGTCTACCCGTAGCATCATCTCATGCAGTGGTAGGGGCGATCGCAGGATTTAGTTGGGTAGCTATTGGCAGTAGGGCGATCGCCTGGGGTAACATTGGCTATATTTGTTTGGGCTGGATCGTGACACCTGTAGTGAGTGCGATCGTCGCAGCTAGCCTGTATACCCTGTTGCGTTACTGGTTGTTTGAACGAGAAGATACATTACAACAGTTACGAGAATGGATTCCCTGGCTGAGTAGTGCATTAATAGCGATCTTTGGCATCATTGTTTTGCCCACTGTGGTGCAGCTACCAGTGTTTAATTACTTACTATTGCCAGAACAAACTCTGGGCTTGGGGATAGGAATTATTGCCACTGTAGGGATTACTTTTTATAGCTGGAATCGACTAGAAAAATATCAGCAACAGCAGCTTCAAAGCTTAATTTTAGAAAAAATAATGGGCAAATATCAGGTAATGAGTGCCTGTTTCGTAGCATTTGCCCACGGATCGAACGATGTTGGTAATGCGATCGCGCCTTTGGCAGCTATAGTTTATATTTTAAATACTAATGCCGTACCAATTAATAAATTAGATATCCCAGTGTGGATTTTAGTTTTGGGTGGACTGGGTATCGTTTTAGGATTGGCGGTACAGGGAAAAAATGTAATTGCTACCGTCGGCGAAAATATCATTACCCTCGTACCGAGTACGGGTTTTTGTGCTGAGATTGCCACCGCCACTACTATTTTGTTCGCTTCTCGTATTGGCTTACCCGTTTCTACTTCTCACGCCTTAGTTGGTAGCGTAATTGGTATTGGCTTGGTGTCTGCCGATCGAGAAGTACGTTGGTCAACTATCAAATCGGTAGTTTTAGCCTGGGTAGTAACTCTCCCTGTAGCAGCTATTTTGGGGGCAGTAATTTTTTCATTATTATTATTACTGCCTTGGTTTAATTAAAGACTAAATATAGCAATCCGATTTGAGTTGCCAACATTATCTAGTCTAACTGTCATTAGTTGTTAGTCATTAGTCGTCTTTGTTTTCACAAATTATGACCGATTGCTATATAGTGATTTACTTCACAATATACTCAGATTCTAAAGGTTCGACTTCGCCAGTTTTTACTAAAGCCTGGTGAATCATGGCTGCAACTTCAGCGCGAGTAGCGGATTGGTTAGGAGCAAGAACATCACCGTCTAGTTTGGGAGAATTGACAATCAGTCCAGCCTCGGATGCTGCTGCCACCTGTTTTTTTGCCCAATCTGGCATCTCAGCACCATCACCAAACTTTTGCAGAATTTGCTCTGGATCTTGAGATGGTTCGAGACCTAATCCTGTAGCTAAAGTCACCAGTACTTGATAGCGAGGAATGTTTTCTAGGGGGCGAAACTCATCGTCAGAATAACCTTGCATAAAGCCAGTACGTACCGCTTTATCGATGTCTGCTGCGATCGCATTTTTATTGGTTACATCTTTGAAATTTTTAAGACCTTCATTTTCGGGCTTTGTCTTGAAGGCTTGACTAATCAAAGTAGCCATCCCCGCTCTAGTAATTTGTTTATCTGGCTCAAAGTTTTGGTCATCACCAAATTCAGGAATATCTAGCTGAGAATTCATTCCTCGTACAAAGGGATAAGCCCAATAGCCAGGATCTACATCCTGTGGGGTTTTAACTCGATCGGGAGTAGTAGCCACGGGTTCTTCCCCATCCGTACCTTCTGGCTTGTCGGGAGTAGTAGCCACGGGTTCTTCCCCATCCGTACCTTCTGGCTTGTCGGGAG
>CAYXWE010000018.1:0-7955 GCA_964468145.1 uncultured Pleurocapsa sp. | reverse complement strand
TAGTAGCCACGGGTTCTTCCCCATCCGTACCTTCTGGCTTATCGGGAGTAGTAGCCACGGGTTTTTCCCCATCCGTACCTTTTGGCTCATCGGGAGTAGTAGCCACGGGTTCTTCCCCATCCCCACCTTCTGGTTCGCTCGTAGGCGTGTCAGTATCAAAATTAACACTGGTACTGGGGTTATTAGTTATGGCGGATGAAGTTGCCACTCCAGCTAAAGGAACAAATCTTTTGGCGCGATCGAACCCATAAGATTGAGGTTCTATACCCGAAACCAGGTTTGCATCCTCTGAAGCTGGAGCGAGAACCGTAGATTGGTTGCGCGAACTGCTAGCTACTTGAAAATTTTGGGATTCGGGTTGGGCTTGGCCAAAGTCAACTTTAGCATCGGCATCGGCAATGTCGAGGGCAACATCTTCTCCTGTAGAGAGGAAATTTTTACCGCCCAAACCAAAATTATTAGCAATTCCACCTCTTCTACCACCTAAAGACCAAAATAAAATTGCTCCAATAGTAGAAAAGGCAACGATGATAGCGATCATTTCGTCAAATGTTACCCCTGCTGCAGGTCTTTTTCTGCGCTCTGGGATTGGGTTTTGGGGTTCTTGTGGATTTGTCATAGAGATTAGAGTATAAATTCAATAGTGGTATCTAGAAAATAAACGATGTTTTAGATACTCCTCAAAAAATATGGTGAAATTTTTAGGTTTGAAATATAATTACCACCTTATTGCAATGCAGCTATTTGAGCTTCTGCCTTATTGAGTGATTCGAGCCATTCCCCTTCTGGATTACTATCGGCGACAATGCCCGCTCCCACCTGTCCGTAAACTAGAGCAAAATTTTCATCTTGGAGTTTCGTATATAAAAGAGTACGAATGAGGATATTTAAATCTAAATTTCCTCGACAGTCAAGATAACCACAAGAACCGTAAAATAAATTGCGTCTGACTGGTTCTAATTCTTCAATAATTTCCATGCACCGAACTTTAGGGCATCCTGTAATTGTGCCTCCAGGAAATACGCCCCGAATCAAATCTACTGCATCGCGATCGCTTTTGAGAGTACCCCTAACGTTACTTACGAGGTGCATCACGTGAGAGTAACGTTCGATAACTAATAGTTCATCCACCTCTACTGAACCCCATTCACAAACTCGACCTAGATCGTTGCGTTCTAGATCTACTAGCATGATATGTTCTGCTCTTTCTTTAGTATTAGCTAATAACTCTTGGGCTAAGGCGCGATCGCTCGTTGCATCCTTGCCCCGCCTTCTCGTACCTGCAATGGGTCTAGTTTGGGCTTGTCTGCCCGATAATTTTACCAATCGTTCGGGGGAACAACTAATCATCTCTCCCCAGGGCGATCGCCAATAACTAGCAAATGGAGAGGGGTTTATTTGCTGTAGCTGAGTATAAATCGACCAGCTATCGCGAGTAGTTTGTGTTTGGAAGCGCAAGGACAAATTGGTTTGAAATATGTCCCCTGCTCGAATATATTTTTTGGCTTGCTTGACTGCATTTTGGTACTGTTTTTGACTGGTGAGGAAGCAGATTTGTGAGGGGATGACGGGGTGAGATAGTGGCGGGGTGAGAGGAGGAGGGGGTGACGGGGTGATTAGTTGTTTTTCAAGGTTTTCTAATTGTGAAGGTTCGGTGCTAGCTAGCCACAGAGTTTGTTCTAAATGGTCGAGAACGGCAAAAGATTCTGGTTCGTACCAATAGGCTACAGGAAAGGGCAAAGTATCCTGGTTTGAGCTTGGTAAGTTTTCGATCTCCCAGGCTAAGTCATAACCCAACCAGCCTAACCACCCCCCCGTAAAAGGTAAATGGTTAACCTCTGGGTTATCTATTCTCGGTTGTTGTAATAGAGAGTGCAAAAAAGGCAATATTTCTCCCACAGCAGGAGTCCATAACCTCTGTCGATCGTTAACTATTCGAGGAGAACCCGCACAGATAGAATAACGAGACAGTTGAGGATATTCTGCATCTGCTGTATGGGGACTTTCCAGGAGAGTCGCAATCTTTTCCTCAAGAAATAGAGCTTCAAATATTTCAGTGGCAGTACGATTGTATAGGGATTGCGATCGCCATTGCCAGGGTTGAATTAATTCCTTCATATTTAAAACATTCCGCCGACAAACCAACGAGCGCACCAAAAGGGAATTAAAATACCCAAAGCAATCCAATCTCGCGATTGCAATTTAAGCTGATGCCATTGGACGCGATGCTCGTTGGGAGAAGTAAACCCGCGGACATCCATAGCGATTGCAATTTGTTCTGCTCTTGATAGAAGATTCTCCAGTAGTTTTTCAGAAACTATCAGCCATAGCTGGCCACTGCGACGCAGACCTAGTTTTTTCCAGTCGATCGCTCTAGTGCGTACAGAACGAAATAGGTTTTGTACTTCTTCTAATACTAAGGGAATAAAGCGCAAAGAAAGAGTTAAGGTTAGAGTGATTTCCGATACAGGCAGGTTGAAACGACGCAAGGGACTCATCAAGTCGTCTAAGCCTTCGGTTATTTCTTCGGGGGCAGTGGTTAAAAGGTATAAGCTAGTGCTGTATATCAGCGTAAAAATCAAAGTCGAAATTCTGATCGCAATATCTAAAGAACGACGAGTGACTGTCAAACGAGGGATAAAGGCAAATTTGGGTAGATCGAGAAATACATATTGATAGTCAGTAGCGCGAGGTAAAGGAGCAGCACACTCGGTTACTGCCTCAGATGAAGGAGTATTAGTTGTCTGGCTGACAATAGCTGGTGTGTCGGGGCAAAAAGGTGGAATACGGGGAGTATGTTTGACCGCCAAACTATCAGGAGCAACACTACTAAATAAAAATAGGAAAAAGCATAATAACAGCAACCATCCCATCTGCTTGCGCCATACCCTCCAAGGAATCCCCGCAGCTATAGTTAGCAGAATTAGCAAGCCAGCCAAACCAATGCGCCAAAAAGGATTACTCAGCAAAGGAGCAATCAAAAAGGTCATCAGCCAAACTAATTTAACCCTAGGATCGATTCGATGCAGCCAAGTAACAGGTTGCTCTAAATAAGATCCAATAGGGAGCGATCGCAATAAATCCATTTTAAAAGGATGAGGGATGAAGGATAAAGGATGAAGGATTTAGAGCTTATATAGCAATCCTATTTTAAACTAGAGAACGATTGGTTATAACTGTCTTTTGTCTTTTGTCTTTTGTCATTAGACCAGCGTGCGCGAATAATTTTCAGGATCGGGAATCGATCGTTTTTCGTCATTTGTTCTTTGCGAGGGCGACCCCACGGCAACAGGGAAGCCGGAGCGTGACCCCGCGCCCGTTCGCGGAGCGTGTCCGTAGGACATACCCCAAGGGTGATTTGTCTACAACTGAACTCAGTTAACGATTTGATTTATGCGCATAAGTCTATTAGACATACTCCAAAATGATTTAGGGTTGCTATAGCTTACTAAATTACTGGTTTCTTTGACGGCGAATTTCTCTAGTAGCTGCTTCGTGTTCGCTCAAAGTTTCACTAAATACATGAGTACCATCATAACGAGCCACAAAGTATAAATAGTCCGTATCTTCTGGATTGAGAGTAGCTTTGAGGCTGGCAATACCAGGAGATGCGATCGGGGTAGGAGTCAAACCAACATTCATATACGTATTATAAGGGGATGGAGTCCCTACTTGGGAGTAGGTGAGGGGTTGGTCTGCTGTTTGTCTAATGCCCAAGCCATATTCTACAGTGGGATCGGAGCCTAATGTCATGCCTCGCTCTAGTCTGGAGGTAAATACCCCTGCGATCAAACGTCGTTCGTCCCCAATTACTGCTTCTTTTTCGACGATGCTAGCCAAAGTTACCCAATCTAACAAACTCATGTCTGATTTTTGGGCTTCGTATACAGGCAGCGCAGTTCTTTCAAAATGATCGAGCATGGTATCGATTATCGCCTGGGGACTATTAAGGCGATCGCTGCTAACTTTGTAGGTGTCGGGATATAAAAAGCCTTCTAAAATAGGTATATCTTGGGGCAGCCAGGGATATTTATCGTAGGGAATTTCTGTTACCGCCTGATTAAACTCTTCGGCGGTGAAATATCCTTGAGACTCGAAATATTCTGCCATCTGCCTGGTAGACCAACCTTCGGGAACAGTAAAGTTAGTCTGCATAATTTCTCCATCCCAGATTTTGGCTGCAATATCAGAGAGAGATTCTTCGGGAGATACTAAATACGTACCTGCTTTGAAGCCACCATCAGAATCGGTAACTTGTTTAAATTTTGTCCACAATTTCCAGCCATTTGTAGACTTAATCAAGCCAGCTTGAGCCAACTCCGAGCCAATTTGATTGCCACTAGTTCCAGATTCAACCGTGAAAGATACTTGTTTTTCAGTTTCCGTTAACTCTCCTTTTGCTGCCACGGGGGCAGTTAAACCCTTCCAACCCAACCAACCAAAAAGTAATATAGCCCCCATAGTTGCAGGGATGATTTTATTGGTTAAATTTTTATTATTTTTTCTTTTATGCTTTTTTCTAGTTTTAGATCTTTTTTGAGTAGTCATTATTTCAGTTATCAGTTATTAGTTATTAGTTATTAGTATCTATAAGATTCGCGATCGGGTTCGATTCTACCTCGATTGCTTTGAGTTTGTCTTCTTTCAAATCAAATATATCTAAGCCCCCCTCCAGGTTTTCTCTCGGGGTAATTGCGATCGCTTTAGGGGCATGGCTTAGCAACGCGCTCTGGCAATTGCGCCAAAATCATCGAGGGAAAGATAGTTTAAATCGTTTACTATTTAAAGTAAGTAGGATGTTATTTGATGAATCAGTCAATGAAGTTTGGCAGAAAATAGATTAGAGGGAAAGTATATAATCAGGATGGTTGATAAACTAATTCGGGCTACGGCAGCCGACGGCGGAATTAGAGCAGTAGGGGTAATTACGACCGATTTAACTGAAGAAGCTAGAAGAAGACACCAGCTATCTTATGTAGCAACCGCAGCTTTAGGACGAGCAATGGCATCAGGACTATTACTTGTCTCTAGTATGAAAAAAGAAGGTTCTAGGATTAATATCCATGTCAAAGGTGATGGACCTTTGGGTACGATTTTGGCAGATGCAGGACTAGACGGAACGGTCAGAGGATACGTTCAAAATCCCGATGTAGAATTGCCCCCCAATGAAAAAGGCAAGTTGGATGTAGGAAGAGCAGTGGGTCATAATGGCTATCTTCATGTAGTAAGAGATGTGGGCTACGGACAACCATATTCGAGTACAGTCCGACTAGTTTCAGGAGAAGTAGGAGAAGACGTTGCCAATTATTTAGTCACCTCCGAGCAACTTCCTTCCGCACTTCTGGTAGGGGTATTTGTGGGGGAAGCGGGGGTTACTGCTGCGGGAGGGATTTTATTACAGATAATGCCTAAAGCAGCAAGGGATAGCTCGTTAATCGATTTATTAGAATCGCGGGTAAGCGGACTCTCTGGTTTTACTCCCCTCTTGCGGGCGGGTAAAACTCTCAGAGAAATTATGGAAGAAATCTTAGGAGATTTAGACCTCTTCGTTTTCCCTGAATATCATGAGGTAAAATTTGACTGTGGCTGCTCCTTCAACAGGGTTTTGGGCGCGCTCAAAATGCTAGGAGAGGCGGAATTGCAAGATATGATAGAAAAAGATGAAGGTGCAGAAGCAATATGTCAGTTTTGCGGAGAAGTTTATCAGGCAAATGAAGCCCATTTAACTCAATTGATTGCGGATCTCAAGGCAGAATAAAATGAGGTAATTAGGTAAGCAAGATCGTAGATCGAAGCATTGGGGGTTCATTTTCCCTCCCATCCTACCTCTAAACCCCGATCAAACTATTCCATATTCGATCGCACCTGTCTTAAAATAATGACACGCTTTAATTTGTCGTCAGTCAACTGTATCTTTACTGATGAAAATCAAATGATAAGATGGGATACGATTTAACCGTCACCTTGGGGAAATCTACAAGATATATTTGCTGGCATCGGACATCAGGTAATTTATGGCGATTAATGAAGAACCACTAAACTTCGGCTCAGATTCTAACGAACGGGAATCTGACGCTAAAATTTCTGAAGAGCGGCAAAAACATCCCAATCAAAAGCCTGAAGAAAATTTAGAAAATTTATTAGAAAATGCTCTCGTGCCTTTGACAGAGAAAAAGCCTCTAGCAATTACTCCTGCAGAGCAAGCAAAATTAGCTCAAATCCCCAAGAGAAAAACTCCACTATGGAAAAGATGGCAACTGTGGGGAATTTTATTAGTTCTATGTTCTGGCGGAGTTGGGTATGGAGCAACCAATATGTTATTGAAATTGCCCAAAACTCAAAGCTGTTCTAAAGTTTTTTGGCCGATCGCTTCTGCCTCCATTCGCCTATATTGCGCTCAAACTTCTGCCGAACAGAAAAATGTTGAAGGACTATTAGCAGCAATCGATTTGGTGGCGGTGTTGCCCGAAAACCATCCCCTCCGACCTGAAATTGACCGTAATATCGATCGCTGGGCTACGGGAATTTTAGCCCTTGGCGAGTCAGAATTTCAGGCAGGAAAATTAGAACAGGCGATCGCCACCGCCCAAAAAATCCCCCCGAATTTATCATCAAAAGAGCTAGTAGAGCAGAAAATAGAGGAATGGAAATCTGTTTGGTCTGAAGGTGAATCCCAATATGCCAAGGTAGAAGAAAAACTCCGCCAAGCTGATTGGAATGGAGCTTTTAACTGGGCAGTGCGTTTAACCGATAGTCCCAATGAATATTGGGCAACTACTAAGTACGAAGAGAGTATTAATAATATCAATGTCGCCCAGGAAGAAAATGCTAGCCTGACGAAAGCCCAAACCGAAATTACTAAGGGTAAAATTGAAGACTTGATTCTGGCGATCGAACGGGCAGATGATATTAAAGAAGATAGCTATACCTACGAACAAGCTCAAGAAATTATTGCCGAAGGAAAAGAAAAATTAGTCGCCAGTGTCGAACGTCTGGTAGAAAGGCGGGATTGGCAACAACTGTTGAGAGTCACCCCGCGCATTCCTCGCAGTCTGGGACTAAAAGAACGTAAAAAAGACTGGCAGATTTTGGCAAATGCTGGTGCTAGCGCGCAGTTGGATACGGTGTTTGGTATTGAAGAAGCCATTGAAGAAGCACAAAAATTGGAAAAAGAGAGCGAATATTACCCACTAGGGCGTAAGTTAATTCGCGGTTGGAAACTAGAAATAGATGATGTCAAACATTTATCTAAAGCTAGAGAGCTAGCCAGAGTCGGTACAATTGCTAATCTAAATAAAGCGATCGCCGAAGCCAGACTAATTCCTGGCTCTAATCCTCGTCATAGTGAAGCCCGTCAAGAAATAGCTAAATGGCGGGGGCAAATTCAGACAATTGAAGACCAACCCATACTAAATCGAGCCAAAGAACTATCCTATGGTAACAATGTTAATGCTTGGCGCAGGGCGATCGCTGAAGTCAGCTTAATATCTCGTAGCAGTCCTCTTTATGGCGAAGCGCAAAACTATGCTCGGACTTGGCGAGCCAGCGTACAAAGGGTTGAAGACCAACCAATTCTAAATGAAGCAGATTTTTTGGCGAATACTAATAACTATCCTGCAGCTATTGAAACAGCGAAGAAAATAAGATCTGGTAGAGCTTTATATCCTGAAGCTCAAGCTAAAATCGCTCGTTGGCAGCAGGAAATTGACGGACAAAGATACATCAGCCAAGCCAATACCTACGCTCGCAGAGGAACGCCCGAATCTTTAGTACAAGCTATTGGAGTTGCCAGACAAATTTCTCCTAATAGTTCTGCTTATTCTCAAGCAGCAGGGAAGGTAAATGATTGGGCAGCTGAAATTCTCTCGATCGCAAGACGAGCTTCTAACACCTCCTTAGAAGAGGCGATCGAGATTGCCCAACGAGTACCTTCTGGTACTAATAGCTTTCGTACC
>CAYXWE010000017.1:0-13634 GCA_964468145.1 uncultured Pleurocapsa sp. | reverse complement strand
ATTTATGATGTCACGCAGTAATAGGATTTACCCAGAGTAAAATAGGCGATTTATCGAGAGTTTATACTATTTAAGTAGTAAATAAAAATACTGTAAATTAATTCGTATATTTCTTTTTTATAAAAGTTTTTTATGATTTATTTGCTAAACACAAAGCAGTAAAATTAGGAATCATAAAAAGCAAAAAACCACGGCTGCCATTAATAACAGTCGTGGTTCTTTCTCAAACTAAGATCTCGTTTAAGTAACCTATGAGATAGTTAAATTCGATTATTTAATTTTGCTTTGTCGATTGATATCTGGTAATTGCCTCTTCATATATATCTATCATTTTGTCTAGCTTTTTCTCCCAGTCAAAGCGTTCGATAATTTTTTGATAACCAGCCTGACCCATAGCCATTCGTAGTTCTTCAGATTTAGCTAGTTTCAACATTGCATCGGTCAAACCACCAACAAATAAATCTTGCGACTTAGGCTCGACTAAAATTCCACAAGATTCGTCCAAATAATCGATAGGACCTCCCCATTTAGTAGCAATTACTGGCAAGCCCATAGTCATAGCTTCTAGAACCACTGCCCCGCCACATTCAAAAAGGCTCGGAAGCACTAATACATCTGCAGATTGTAGTCTCTCCGCACATTTATCTTGAGCAAGCCATCCAGCAAAATTAACCCAATCTCGATTGATATGCTCTGTTGAGTTTAAAGTCTGATTTGGAGTTTGTTTACCCGCTTGAATAAGACCTAGCTCCTGTGCCTTCAATTCGAGATTATTTCGTTCAATCCCATCGCCAATAATTTCCAACTCAACCGATAATTGTTCCGTCACTCGCTTAAAGGCTTCTAATAACAAGTCTACAGCTTTCCAGTCTACTAACCTACCAATAAAAACAAACTTAACAGGGTCTTGTTTTCTCGATCTATCGATTTTATGGCAGCTTTCTTTAGTGCGCGTAGTTTCGAGGTTGCCTCGAAACGTTGACGAGTCGTAAGCCTGGGGTCTCCCCAGGCTGTTGACCGACGAGTGCTTGCGCCGCGCAGTGATTTCACTTTGAGATTTTGACTGCCAAACCGAAAGATCTACGCCATTTTCAATTAACTCAATTACTTTGCCACTAATACCATTGGGTAATGCTTCTTTGCTACGTTGATTGGCAACTAATAAGGTTGTGGCTTTTCGTTTCCCTGGAATTAAAAAATTAATAAAATCAGCAAACATTTCTCCAATTTTTAAACTTTGAGAAGCAACTGCATTATCTAAATAGGAAAATCCTGGAGGGTACTTCATTCCTCCATTCATCGGACCAAAAATTACTGGTAAACCCATACCAAAAGTCATTGATGGTTCTTTAGGAGATACAGGCGTGGGCTGATGAATAATATCTATTTGTTTTTCTTTGATAATTTGCTTAATAGTACGACGTTGAATTAGTTGAGTTGTTAAGCGCAACAATACTCCAAAAGTAAAATACGATAATCTTGCTGGTAGTAACTTACCGCAACGCCATAAGAAAAGATGTATTGCAGTATCAGAAATAAAATAAATGCGATCCATATCTTCAGAAAATAAAGCTTCTATCTCTTGGCGAGTCCGCTCGTGAATTATCAAGTATGCTTCAATATTGCGTTTGCGGAGAGTCCGAAAATAGTGCAGTGGCAGTGCAGCTTCTCCACCAAATTTTAAAGAGGCATTCTCAGCAACGATGAGTATGTTTTTGTTAAAGGTCATAATAGAAAAAAATATAGAAAAATTCTGACAAATAAGCAGCTTCGAGTATTCAAAGCGTTCGATCGCCCAAAATCACAGAGTTTATTACTCGAATCTAGATTTTTACTTGAGTATTGTTTAAAGAATTTTTATATTCAATCAAACGAATATCTCGCTTCAAAAGCCTGTTAAGATGGAATTGAATTTGACCTTGAGCTTGAGGAAATTTACCTACTAAACACGACATCGTATATGCTGCGGTATCTTGGTAACTATAGTTGCGCGATTTAACATAGCGATAAATTTTGTATGCCATCAAGGGATAGCCCAAGAGCAACAATAGACTCCAGCCTTTACTAAACGGAACTCCTCCTAAAGCAATTAGAGGTAAAATAAATCCCCATAGCCAAATACTTCTACTTTCTTTGACCCAGTGTTTTTCGGGACTATTACCGTGCATCCACGCGCCCTCCGCGTAGGCATGACCTCCTCTAAGAGATCTTTTCCACCACTGAGAAAACTCAGTCATAGCTGCATCGTGTAGGGTCATGTCTGCGTCTATTCGCCAAATTTTCCATCCTTGACGGCGCAAGCGCACGCATAGTTCTGGTTCTTCTCCTGCAATCAAGTTAGCATTGTATCCCTGAACGCGCTCGAAAGCAGAGACGCGCATCATAGCATCCCCACCACAGGCGGTAGCTTCACCTACAGGGGTGTCCCATTCAATATCGCACAATCGATTATAAACCGTGGCCTGGGGAAAACGCTCGCGCCGACGACCGCATACTACTGCCAAATCTTCGCAAGTTTCTAGGGCTTGGCGGGCTGTTGTTAGCCACTGAGGGAATATCTCACAGTCACCATCAACAAATTGAACGTACTGAATTTGTCGATCTAATTTTAATAAACGATCGAAACCTTCGTTTCTAGCACGAGCAGCAGTAAAGGGAATAGATAAATCTAGATTAACTACTTCTACTCCCAAGGATTGAGCCATTTCTAAACTGCCATCTGTCGAACCAGAATCAACATAAACAATATTATTAGTTTGTTCGATAACCGAGTGCAAACATCGACGAAGGCGATCGCCTTCATTGCGACCGATGATTACTAGTCCGACATTGTGTAAACTATTCATATTAAATAAAAATTGATCTTATTAATTTATAAGTAAAAAATTTAAGTGCGATCGCCAACAAGAGCGCGATCGGGTACGAGATCGACCAAGTTTTGATATTCTTCGGGAGAGAGGGTCATATCTGCTTTGGCAGAAAGCATTACAGCAATACAGGTTGGGGGGATTTCTGCAAAAAAGGCTTGTAATTGCTCTTTTGACATAGATACATCATCCCAATATTGATGGCAAATATGAGAATCATCATAAAAATGTCCCGATCGCTCTTGGAGAATACAATCAATAAAATTACCGTACAAATGATATTCAGATAAATGTAGCGAACCACAAAGAGCGGTTAGCCAGTTTTTTCCAGTAGAATCTTCAATATGTTGGTATAATTTGAGTAAATTGTCTCGTTTCCAGGTGATTATTTGTCCGACATAATTGTGCGGATGCTCCACATCAGACAAACCAATTAGATGATTAGTAGCGCGATCCCAATTAGCAGCATTTTTAATATTTTCTACATTACCGTTATCGACTTTAAACAGTCTTACCTGTCCTTCCTTAACAAAGCTATTGAGATCGAAAGGACGAACAAAGATAACATCAGAATCAACAAAAACAATTGTTTCCTCGGTAGTGTAGCGAGCAGCAGATAGTTTAATAATTTGCTGCACTAGCCAACCACGTAAAGGGAGAGTTTTATAACTTAGCCAGAGATTTTTTTTATTTAAAAACGGAACTCTTTTGATCCACCAGGGTAGGATTGATTCTTTCGTAATAATTTTTCTTCTTGGCCCTGCTAACTGAGAAAAAAGCTGGTAATCTTGGCGATCGACAACAATATAATGATTGATATCGGGGGCAACAAACTTGTCGATACTCCAACACAGAGTTTGGCAACGAGCGAAATCTGGAGCGTAGCTAGGGGTAACAATACCAAATTTAGATTGATTCATTGTAATTATAAATTGGAACTTAATGGCTGTATCGCTTTAATATTTGCTGTTAGCAGCAAGTTCTTGAGTCTTCCAGTTCAAAGCTTCAGCCTTGACGGTGTTTTTAAAGTTGTCACAAGATAATTCCACACCCAACCAAGAACCAAGGGTGGCAAGATCGGGATCGAAAATAGTTTCTAAATGCTGTAGTTGCTCCGCTCCTAATTCTGGCTTTTGTTTCATAGTCCACAAACCCTGTACCCAAATGCGCCAGCTTTTAGGAATAAAATTTTGTCTGATAGCTTTCAAAACTGGGGTTTCTACCAACAAGTCTCGCCATTGGCTATTTCGCATCCGTTGACTAGAAACATTTTGAGCATCGAGTTCTTGCCAAATAGGTTGTTCTGGGTAGCCCAGAAAACGGCAGATTCTTTCTAACTCTGTTTGTCGATCGCTGAGTAATCTTTCAAAAAACACTGGTAAAATGTTATCTTGTCCAAACTCTTCAAAATATGGCTGCAGCTGCATACTGTATTGACTGTATGCAATCAATTCTGGATATTGAAATATAGCCCGATCGATATCTACAGAAATTATGCCCATACTCCACTCATGGATGTATTGAGAAATTAGACGATCTATGGGATGACGCATGACATAAATAAATTTAGCTTCTGGCAAATGCTCCTTGAGGCGATCGATAGTGCGAGGGTAGGTAGGCAGCTTAGTATAGTGGGTACTGGATTCACCACATAGAATATATTCCTCAGCACTATCAAAATTAGACAAATACCAAGACATACCCTTAGCGTATTGTTCGTCGTTGCTAAAAAAATTGGGTTCTTTTAGTTGGCTCATCAAGAATCCAGGCTGCAAAGCCAACTGTTCGTGAAGAGTGCTAGTGGCGCACTTCATTGCACCAATAATCACAAAGTTAGGATAATTACTCATCTTATTTATTTTTTTATAGGTTCTTTATAGATCGAAGAAATTTATAAATTAGGGCGCACCATGGGATTTTTCCAATTAAGCCAAATATCTCGATACTCAAGTTGACAGGCATGAGGTTCTTTGCTGCCGACTACTTCGCGGACAAAAGAAATGCTTCTACCAACCAGCCATAGCAAATTTGCAATTAAGAGTCCTATATGACCGTAGAATTTGCGGAAATATCTAGCTCTAGAGGCATAGAGATAAGCTTTGGGACGCTGGCGTTTGGCGATCGCTTTTTTGACCGAGCCACTACCGCCCCGTAGATGAACGACTCTCGCTGAAGGAAAATGAAGAATCGACCACCCTGCATCTCTAGCCTGGTGGCAATAATCAACGTCATCAAAATACATAAAGTATCCTTCATCCATCAAACCAACCCGCTCGATTACTTCTCGGCGAATCAGAACACAAGCAAAGCTCGTCCATGCTGGCTGCATGGGGACATCAGAAACAGGTAGGGGTACATCATAATTAATCAGTAGTTTAGAAACAGGGCCAGTTCCCGCAGCATTAATTAACTCACTAAGGGGAGAATGATAGCGGAAACAACTGATTTGAGGCGTACCATCGGGCCATTCTAGGCGAGGACTAATAAGTCCTGCTTCGGGATATGCCTGCATTGCTTCTTTGAGAGTTGCGATCGCACCTGGGCGAACAAGTGTATCGCTATTTAATAGTAAATAAGCATCTGCTGATACGGACTGAATACCGAGATTATTGCCTGCGGAGAAACCACCATTGACTTGGGAAGGGAGAATTTTGACCCAACTTTGCCATTGATTTTGAGTAACGGCAGTTTCTAATTGCTCGACAGAATTATCTCCCGAAGCATTATCTACGACTACTACTGAATCGCAATTCAATTCTATTTGATCTTGCAATGAAGACAAACAGTCGATTACCAAATTAGGTGTTTTATAATTAATAATAATGATTGCTAAATTCATATATTTTACTCAAGTATTTAAACCGATTTACTTTGCTATTACTCGTTCGATAGTTTCAACAAATTCTTGATGCTCGAAGTAATTTTTATAGACGCGACGAGCATTTTCGACAATTTTTTGTGCTTCTTGAGGATGTTCTAGATAATATCGGCACTTCTCTTCTAGATCGGAGAAATCCCATTTCACGGGTACATAAGTTTCTTCGGGAACAAAGATATTAGGCTTAGTATCGATGTGAGACATAGAAGGTTTAATCAATAAGCAGTCATAACAAACTGCTTCAAAATCGCGCCAGCATTTTTCTCCCCAGCCAAAAGGACTAAAGACAATACGGCTACTTTTAATTTCTCGCAGATATTGACGACCAGGAATCAGTCCGTCTTCAATAAAACGCGCGCTAACTGCCAATTTGTAATCTCGTTCTAGAGGTTCTAAAGCTTTAACTGAAGCAAGACGATATTCGCAGTACCACTCTTTCTTTTTGTTCGAGCCTAAAGACAGACGACAAAAAATATCAATTTCTTTTTTGTAATTGCGCGACCAAAATTTTGGTTTTTGTAATGCTTGTTTGTATTTTTTAGCCGTTCCCAAATTCCAACCAGAACTAATGCGATCTTGATATCCATCGGGAATTTTAGAACCAATAGACCAATTACTAAAATCTGCCTGCCATTGTCGAGCCACAAAGTCTGTAAAGGTTGAGCCACCAATTGACTCTAGATGATATTCATCGAGATCTGCCAAACACTGTCTTTTTAGGAATCGATCTACATAAGGCAATAAATTGAAATATCTGGTGCTGGTTTGAGCAAAAGGATCGATAAAAACTAAAGTACGATCTCGATTGCTTTCTCGTATAGATTTGACTGCTTTTTCGGCAATTTCAGGAGTTTCATGCCAATTAGGGAGCAAAAATATAATATCAGAATCATGCTGCTGGCAGGCTCGCGCGATTTCGGCAAAGTTTTTAGTATATATATGCTCGACTTTAAGATTGAGTTTTTGACGTAGCGATTTCTTGTGATAGATAAAAGGCTCTCGTTGAGCCTGAGCGATCGCATCATCGCGATCGCAACCAACAATCAGTGCTTTTTTCATTTAAATCTCCACATTTAATAAATATTATTTTGCGACTAAATTGAATCTGGAAAATGCTCAATCTTAATTGGATCTAAACTGCCCTTAGGCGGTATAAATTTTAGATGTTCTTCACACAACACCAATCCAGCCAATGCTCCTGATGCTAGAGTGAATACAGGATTGGGTAGATTATTGAGAGTGCAATCAAGCATATATAAGACTGTGACCGCAGCCAAAACTGCTGCTGACCCGACCTGAGGATTGAACCATAGAGAGGCTGGATAGCGCAGCCAGAAATATAAAGCTGGTAATAACGACGAACCAAAGACAGAAATTAGACCAACAAGACCGTTAACGCCGAAGGCGATAATCCACAAACTATCTGTAGTGGTAATATCTTCTAACTCTCCATCCTCGTTATACTCATAGACGCGATTCCGATTCCAACCACCCCAACCAAAAACCATTCTTTCTCTAGCTCTTTCTCCCAAAATTTCTTCGTTGTGCAATCTAAAATCTAAGGAGCTAGCTCTATCTGGTTCGGTTATATCTCCCACAATAGTGACAATTTTATCGGAGCGTTCTGCTGTCAATGTTCCCGTTGCACCTATAAATAGGTAAAAGGAAATCATGCCAATCATGATTGCCAGAGGTAAACCTGTTTTTAACCATTTGGCAGCTAATAAAATTACGATTCCATAAATCAAGTAAAAATATGCACCAGTGGATTTGACTACCACTACAGTCATAACCAAAGCCAAAACAACCCAAAAAATATTGAAGACTTGATTAAAAGCACCAAGTCGGCGGATAACTTTAGCTTGCCATAACCAGATAGCAATTAAAGTTGCAGCCATCATCCACATTCCCACAGCTAAACCATGCTGCATAAATACATTGGGACGGTAGCCACCATATCGAATCGATTGAGCGAATCCTTTCAGCCCATGATAGCCGTACACCATACGATGTAGCTGAGGGCTGATAGCAACCTCTAAAAGACACAAGGGTATATAGGCTAATCCACCCAAGAAGATACCAATTGCCAACTGACGCACTCCTTTGAGGTCGCTGAAATACATACGTCCGATAAAGTAAGGTAATCCATAGTTCAAAATTCGGATGAGGAACTCACAAAAACCGTCGTAAAGACCCAAACCATTGGTAACTGATGAAGCAATCGTACAAAGACACCAAACGATTATCGGTAAATCTAGCCACCTGAATTTAAATGAATTAAAACGCCGAATATCGAACAGACAAATACCAAACAAAACGCTGTAACAAGTAGCCGATAATTTTGTATAGTTTGGAAGTAGAGGGAAGGCAAATTCTACCTGTTGTGGTAAAAATAGCCATCCTGCAATAAAACTAATTAACACCGCTTTGGGATAATCAAGACGGTAAAATAAATAAAGTACAAAAGGCACCCAAAGGATGATTATAAATTGTGCTTGAGGACTCATAGGCTCGCTCTCCAGCGATGGTAAAATTGGCTATCTTAGGCTTTAAACACAAGCTATCTTGGTTCTAGAATTAATGGTGTGATGCAGTGCAGACTCAAACAAATTGGTTGCATCTTCCCAGGTATAACCACGAGCAACTTGATAGGCGCGATCGGACATAGATCGCCATTCTCGGTCGGAAAGTTGACTAATAGTCGCGATCGCTTTAGCCATCGCTTCAGGATTTTCAGGAGGTACAATAATCCCTGCACCATCGGCTAATAATTCGGGGGCAGCCCCTACAGGAGTACCGATTACAGGAGTACGGCAAGCCATTGCTTCTAAAATTGGCAAGCCAAAACCTTCAACGCGACTGCCAAACAACCAAGCATCGCAACTGCTATAAATATCCTTGATGGTGTGTTGTTCGGGCTTGTAAATAAATTTAGTCCCCACAGGTAGAGGTAAATCGGGAGTAGGTTTATTTTTGCCAAAAGCAATCAGTTGCAAATTGGGAATTTGGCGGGCAGCTAGAGAAAATGCCTTTAAACTAAGGTCGCAGCCCTTCCAGTTCACCGTAGAATACATCATCCCTACTGTGGGATTAGCATATTTGCCACGAGGATCGGCAGAAAATAGCTCTAAATCAACACTGTTGGGTACGAGATCGACATTGCAATCGTTGTACTCAGTAGCCATTAAATCGACTAACCATTGGGCGATGGTAATTTTGTGAAGAGGCAAACCATAGGTCGCCTTTACTCTCTCGACGGGCAAATAATGATGAAGTTCGTGATGCTGTATGAAGTATGCTTTTGCCCCTTTAGATTCTGATAAATTAGCTACCCATTCCGCAGTTTCCCACCAGGTTGCAATCACCACATCTCCATCAGGAACATCATTATCTACTACGGGGCGAACAGATTCTAAAATGTGATGGGGAACGTCAACACGATCGAAATGAGAAGCCTCTTTTTCGGAGTTAGACCAGCCCCGACCTTTAGCCAAAGATTTTAATTTACTTTTCCAACTAGGAACTCGTTTGGGTAAGGAAATAACACAAACCTCATGTCCCCGACGTTGCAAAATTTCAGCATAAATAGCAACCACGCGGATGCCTCCAGCCAAACCTGCATGAGGCAAAATAAATGTAATTTTCATTTCTTATATTTATTTTTTATTAATAAAATTTTTTTTGATATAAACTTGCGATCTTCGGCTCAATTGCCGATGATATTGAACTTATAAGTCATAACTTTAAAAACCAATGCTATAAAGCTGCGCCAAGCATTTAGTTTGCCAGGAGATACAAAGATAGAACGCAATCCTGTGGCTAAAGCTTGCAATCTTTGCTTCTTTTTGTACTCCTGCCAAGCTCTACCGATTAACATATTTTGAATATGTTCTGAAGCATTGGTTGCCGATCGAGCTTCAGCTTCTGGTGGATTTGGCGGACAGCCCTGCTGTAAGTCATCACTACCTCGTTCTTTTCTCTGTCTTTGAAACTCAGAAGCTATAGATTCAAAAAACTTTCTCCTGACGGTAGCTTGTGTATGAGTAATGGAGAGATCGTGTAGTCGATAACAGTATTGGATTTCTGGAACGTACCAGACTCGTCCTAATTCTGCCAAACGTAGCTGCAGATCGAGATCTTCGGCTGTTTCAAAATATTCTCGAAAACCTCCAGAGGCTCTTAAAATATCGCTTCGCACTGCAAAGGTGCAAAGGTGAGTACGGGTAATGCCATTTAGTAATTCTTCGGTAATTTCTTCGGCATTTTGTCCTGTATTCAAGTTAGAAACTAGTTTTCCTTTAACATCAATATTACAAAAACTACCGCATACTGCGCTAAACTCTGGATGTTTCGATAACCAATTAAATTGCTGTGCCAAACGCTTTGGAGAATATAAGTCATCTGCATCGCAACGCATAATGATGTCACCTTTAGCTTCTGCTAAACCTAGATTTAAGGCAGCAGAAATTCCTTGACCCAAACCGCTAATAATTTTGACGCGCGGATCTTTAATTGTTTGTACAATTTCCTCAGAGCGATCGCTAGAACGGTCGTTGACCACAATAATTTCTAAAGGAACTGTATTTTCTTGAAGAATAGATTCTAGAGTTTTTAAAATAAAAGCTTCCGCATTATATAAAGGTACGATGACACTGACTAAAGACATATTTTTATTTGTTATTTAATAATCGATCGTGATTTAAAATAAAGCGGTCACAGTAAGCCATCAAAAGGACTCCCCAAACCGATAACTGTTCGACCTACAACCATTAGAAAGACCAATAAAGCAAGCAAAACGGTAGCTAAAAATTCTTGAAGTGTAATCCCTAAACTATTGATTTTTTCACGGCAAAGACCGTATTTGATGGCTATGTAAAATGGAACGTCGTTGAGGACGATCGCAACAATTGCCCCCAATTCTTTTCCATAATGAAATCCCAGGGGAACGCCAATCAACATGAAAATAAATTTTAGAAAGGCCCCCAAAGCTGTATACTGAGTCTTGCCCCTAGCCACCAATGCAGGATCTGTCATTTGAGTCAACAAACCAGGCCAAATTCCCAAACCCAAAAGAGGTAGCATCCAACTTGCTTCAACGTATCTATCATCGTACAAGTTAGTAATTAAGAGATCCCCAAAACTTACTAATACTGCCAAACCACAAGCTGATACTATAATTACAGGTCTATAATTTTTTAAAAGTTTCGCCCGAAAATCTTTGAGGGGTAGATGGGAAAATTTGGCTAAAGTAGGAAAAATTACTTTGCTACTAATAGCTTTTGAAACTGTTCGCGGTAGCTCGCTAAGAGTCAGGGCGATACCATAAACACCAAACAATTCCCAAGAAAATAGCTTACCTAAAATTAGTTTATCTGCTTGACCAGCCAAAAATGCGATCGCTGTTGATACAAATATCCATTTACCAAAGGAAAATAGCTCTTTTAAAGCATCTTCATCCCAAGCAAAACGGTTAGGGGCTTTGGGATTTATACGATGACTGTATATCATTTGGATTAGACTCGATACCAAATTTCCGCCAACCAAAGCCCATATTGTTGGACTTATCCAAGCCCAAACAATCAAGATCGAGGTAGAGACAATTTGCATACTAATCTCAAATTGAATCAGTTTTCTCACTTCCATGTGACGATTGAAGGTGGCTAGACTCGTAGAAGTAAAACCGTGAGTAATGGAGTTGAAACCAACTATGGGTATCAGCCACAATAGTCTACTATCGTTATAAAATTTAGCAACTGCTCCAGCGATAATCAGGCAAGCAATCCAAAGTCCGAAACCACGAATGACTTGAATTGTCCAAGCCGTATTAAGAAAAGTTGTGTCATCCCCTCGCTTGTTCTGGATAATACTGGGACGTATGCCAATATCTGAAAAAAGAGCCAAACCAATTATAAAAACTTGAACTAAAGCCATTAGCCCAAAAAGTTCTGGGACTAAAAGTCGAGTTAAAATCAAATTGCTACCAAATCGCAGGCATTGGCTCAATCCATAACCGCCAATAGTCCAGATAGCACCATTAATAGCTTTTTTCTTTAAAGTAGCTGATGACATAGAATCTAAAAGTTTATAAGAGTAAAGTAAGACTATTTAGCTATTAGCTGTTGATAGCTGTAGTAATTGTCACCGCAGGTACGTCAGCCACGGACGTAGAGACAGTTGAACTGGCTGACTCTGTATTATTCTGAGATTCTCGCAACAAACTTGCTAATTTTCGGGCTTCGATGGTAATATTGTGTTCTTGTTTAACTTTGGCAGTACCAATGCTTGCCATTTGCTGTAGCTGCTGCACTGGTAGTTCTAAAGCTTTTTTCATAGTGCTGGCTAAATCCTCAACTGCCCCAGCAGAGACTAACCAACCGCAATCTTCTTGCTCGATTAGTTCGGGAATACCTGCAATATAAGTACCAATTATGGGACGACCCAAAGCTAAAGCCTCCATCATCACTACTGGTAAGCCTTCGGCAAAGCTAGCTAACACCATGACTCTGGCATCAATAATATATTGGCTAACTTGAGCGTTGGTAACCCAACCTGTGATTTCTACATAGTCTTCGAGATTAAAATCGGCGATCGCTTTTTCAACCTGGGGTCGAAAGATACCATCTCCTACAAGAGTTAACTTAAAATCGATGCCTTCGCGCACGAGCTGGCTAGCTGCTTCGAGTAAAACCAGCTGACCTTTTTGTTCGCTAAGTCTGCCGACACAAACTAAATGATTGTTATCTGGGACGGGTGTAGGCTCGCTAGCAAAGAATTGTTCGTCCAAACCACAATGAATTACCTTGATTTTTGACCAGTAGGCGCGATCGCACCAGCGGTACAGTTGGCTTTTACAAAATGAACTGATGGGTGCGACGAAAGTTGCTCGTTTTATTTTCTCTTCTAAAGATAAGATAATTGCGCGATCGATTTCTTCGGGACCATGAACGGTAAAGCTATAGGTAGGGCCTCCCAAGATATAACAGAGCATGGCAACTGTAGTTGGGTTAAAGGCAAAATGAGCATGGATGTGCGAGATATCTGTACCGTCTACCCAACCCAATAGAACACACGCTTCAGCCAAGTAAGCAAAATGAATCAACAGACCTCTATCTTGTCCCCAACCAATCTTGAGGGTTAAACCTAAAGCAGTCAAAAAGCGTTTTGGTCTGGTAAAGGCAACTTTAAGTAAATTGAAGAGTAATCCGACTGCTCCCACTGCCATAATGAAACGGGTTTTGGCTAATTCTTGCTTGTCTGCTTCATCAACCAGTTCGGCAGCACAAGAGCGAATTGAATATCGAATTACTTCTATACCATCGGTTTCTAAAGCTGCAATTTCTCGACGTATAAAACTGTGACTTACTTTAGGATATTGACTGATGAGATAAGCGATTTTCATTGTTAATAATAATATTCAAAATTGAACGGCAAAATAGTTATTCAACTCTTTGATAACACTTGCGTAATATCAACGCCAAGTTCGAGATCACAATTTATTAGTAACTTTATGAATACTTTTTATTCTTGGCAATTCAATACTAAATAATGGATTTAACCATAAAAATTAGTCGTTTACTTTTATAAAAAATATATTCATTTTTAGTTTATTTTTACAGAAACTTTATGTAACTTATAAGTATTACCAGCTATAAATGTATAAAGACCCAGATCATTGTTGGTACACCACAAAATATTTATCTATGGATTGAGATGTTTTTTTTAAATATAAGAGATATCGTTCAATCTGACCTTTTAAATAAAAATGGTTGAAAAATAATGTTTTTAATAACGGGGCTTAAAATATAGAACTCAAGCATCTTTAATTTGAATTTTAAGTTCGCGGTGCAAAGTTGTTCTATCTATATATCATGACTAAAATCAGCCAACCT